>JAFYJP010000048.1 GCA_017538085.1 Bacteroidales bacterium
CCCTTTGTGATGTAACCGCTTACTGTAAGTGTTGTATTGTATGCGATTTCATCAATTACCAATGGGTTGCCTGTGTAGTAAGAAGTATTATCACCTTCAACAACCTTCCAATTATATGTGATATCATCGTAAGTGTAATACAAAGGAACCATTGTGAATGTCAGAGGGAGGTATCCGTCGGTACCGCAATAGACACCTTCTGGTGTGGAAGCCACTATGTTGGATTCGATATAATCATCAGCATGGATATCTGTAACCTTTGACAGACCATTTGATGTGAAGAATCCGTCGATAGTTACCTGCATACCGATTATCTCACCTATGCTATATGTTACGGAAGCACGTCTTGTTGAATCTTCCTGATATGAATAGACAAACCACTGGAATGTTTCACCGTCTGCAAAACCATCCTTTACATCAGGAGTATATTCGACATTGTCACTATATACAACTATTGTATTGTTAATACCAATCCAGCTGATATAGCCGCCGCATCTTGGAACGCCATCAAAGTCATTATAGAATATACCGACATAATTACCATAATTAAGAGGTTCACCGTTTACAAGTATTTCAGCATCGTTAGGAATAATTGTGACATGACCTAAATTACCGTGAAGAGGATCAATCTCCCATGGTACAGGAATGTATGTTCCAACAAAATTCTTTTCAATGTTAGCAACTGGCATTAATTCAGTTGTATATGAAAGAGGATCGAATGCATAACTCTCGTATGCAGGAATTATTGTCTTTGGTTCAGTTGCACCATAAACGATGAAGTCTTCAACATAATATGCACCTGTTGCATCTGTAGTTGCAAGAATTTCACGAGTATCACTGAAAATCAGAACTCCTGAAAGCGGATTACCGTTTGTATCTGTGACAACACCATAAATGTCAAGCATCAGATTGTCATCCTGAATAGATAATGATTTGAGTTCAGTAACAGTGTTGGCATGGAATACGAATTCTTCGTTATATGTGATAGGCATACCATAGAATACTGATTCTTCTTCCGGATATGATTCAACATCATCGTATTCACCTAAAGAAGTAGCTTCAAACTGATTGGAATAGATTGCAAAATAGATTTGCTGACCATCGTTGAAACCAGGAACGTATGCATCTCTTCCGTATGCGAACAGACTGAACATCGGTTCTTCTCTGAACCACTGAGCAGCACCTGCGCATCTGTAATCTGTACCGTCAAAGTAAAATACGCCAATCCAGTCACCGTTATTAAGGTCTATACCGTTAAGTTTTGGCTCGAATCTGTGGATATCAGAATCATAAGGATATGTATAGAATCCGAATAAATTCTGCATTTGGCTTGAAATCTCAAATTCCCAAGGGCAATGCTGTAAAATGCCTGTAAAGTTGGCTGTAACGTCCTCAGTATTTGTGATTAAAATCTTATATGAATAAGGGTCAAAATAATAACCTTCCTTCTTTGGAAGAACTCTTCCATTGAAAGGATAGTCCTGAACAACATATTCATAATAGCCATTAGCATCTGTATAGACATTGGAAATCAATTCACTTTCTTTATAAATTCTAACAGTGGTATTAGCCATTGGCAGGCCATCTTCATCTGTAATTATACCACTGATGGTATATAAATCTGAATGAGCTATGAAATTGAGGGTCTTATTTTCTGTAAGTGTCAAATATGTAGCAGATTCAGGCTCGAAAGTGTAATTAAACTTATAAGGGGTTATTGTAACGTTAGTAGTGCCGGAAATGAAGGAAAGGATATATTCACCGGCTACATCTGTAGAAGTGAATGAATAATTTGTTGATATTAATACAACGTCAGCAACTGGATCTCCATCTTCACGTCCCATTGTAACAGTACCTGAAACAGTTACAACCTCAGCTTCAGCTTCCATGGCAGTGATAACTGACGTACCATTATATGCGAACAGACCATTATCGGAATTTGGGAAAGGATGGTCAGGATCGGTGATAATAGAACCTGAAGTCTGATAAGCAACATTACTTGCAGGGACATAATATTCAGCAGCTGCACCGGTAATGTTTGAATAAATGACATAAGTCAACTGATGTCCGATAGTTGATCCGTCGTCATTACCAAAAGCTGTGATATAAAAGTTATCGTCAATATTGCCGTTGAACTGTTTAGCACCTAAACATTGATCTCCATCGAAAACACCAATCCAATCGCCAAGATTAATGGAAATGCCTGCGATAGTAGGCCAGAAATCAATCTCAGATGGAATAAAACCGCCATAAATAATGTGCATCTGTGGTGTTGGAGTATATTCCCAAGGACATGTGAAAGCAGCACCAGCGAAATTTATTCCAGCCTCATCAGCATATACTGGACTTACAGTTTGAGGAACAAAGCTATACTCTGGATAATAAACAGTTATGATACCTGCACAGCCTTCCTGCACAGTGAATTCATACAAACCGTCAACATCAGTAGTAGTAGTCAATGCTACTGCTGAGTTAAGTCTGTAAAAACTCACAATAGCATCCACAACTGGAGTATTAGACCCGGTAGTAACATAACCTGAAATCTCAAAAGATGCAGGCCTGTCACTCTGCGCCTTGATTGCAGTCGGCAATAGGCACACAAGACTAAGAATTAATAAAAATTTC
This sequence comes from Bacteroidales bacterium, assembly GCA_017538085.1. Classification (GTDB taxonomy): domain Bacteria; phylum Bacteroidota; class Bacteroidia; order Bacteroidales; family BM520; genus RGIG7150. Next base: position 2,626 of record JAFYJP010000048.1, read on the forward strand.
TTCATAATTTTAATTTTATTGATTATTACTATTTTTTATCATATTTATTTAAATATCAACACATTACAATGCATTAACCTGCTATTATTCATAACTAGTTATCGCATTATATTTTACCTTGCAAATATAACTAAAATAATCCAATCTATCTTAGATTTAATTTTTTTTTTTAACAGACTTTTTAACCTTAATGAAGAGAATTTTTCAACAAAATATTCACAAAAAAAGAGCCTCTCTGCGGCTGCAAAAGAGGCTCTTTTTGGGGATAAAATTGTTATGCTTATTTCTTAACGAATTTCTTTACGATAACCTGATCTGCATCAACAATCTTAACTGAATAAACGCCTGACTTCAAATTGGAAACATTGATAACAGTGTTAGCTGTGACAGGAGTCTTACTGTGTAGTTTACCGTCTTCGAGACTGAAAACATAAGCAACAGCATCTTCTGAGAATGTGCCTTTTACTGTCAAGTTAACAACAGTAGTTGCAGGGTTTGGATAGAGATCAACACTTGTAATATAATCATCGATACCTTCAACAACCTTAACACCCTTGACAATGGAGATACCATTTTCAGCGAAGATGTCATCGTCGTATGAAGATTCGAATTCAACATCGAGATTGAAAACTTCGTTTGTTGAAGGGCGATAAACTCTGAAGTTCATCTGCTCATCTTCATTGAAGCCGTCAATTCCGTATGTTTCATTCATACCGTAAACGAGGAATGCGAATCCCTGGCCATAATAACCGCCCATACCAGCGCAGAAACCATCAGCTGTAAAAGCACCGATTACATCGCCATATTGAAGTGATGCAAGAGCTTCAGCAGGAACACCTATTGTATGAGGATTGATATTTGCTACAGGAATATTCCATGGGGTTTCAGGATATGAGAAAGCACTACCAGCTTTAGCTGCAACACCAGTGATTTCAGTGAAATCAACTGCTGCTGAAGGAGCCTCATTAAAGAATACATCGTATGCACCACCAACTTCCATTAAGAAGTTACCCATTGTCATACCAGCCATATAAATAGCAGCGTGACCGTCGATACTTCTAATAAGTAAAGCTTTGTCTTCAACTGAAGCAGCAGCAAAGAAATCGGAAGTCCACATATTCTTATCAGGAATAAGCATAGGAATCATACTCCATCCTTCCGGGAAAGTCTTTTCAGCAGGATTTACGACAGTACCTTTGAAAGTGAGGGTGACAGGATTAGTTTGGTGAACATAAGCCTGATAGCCGCTATATACATCCCATTTGAAAGCAGTTTCTTCAGGATCCGGGAAAGCAGGAGTTGGGTTATAACCGCCTTGAATTCTATTAACTACAGAAATACCACTAGCATTTGACCAAGGAAGGCCGCTATCGTCGAAAATAGCATCTACAGTCTTCTTTGTATTGATGAAAGTTGACAGGTAGTTCCATCCTCTGTGTAAAGTAACATACTGAATGGTATCATTATAGCCAGTTGGCATTTGGAAGCCTTGGAAGAAAGGAGTTGCAGTATAGGAAGTACCTAAGTTAGCAACTGTCTCACCAATGGTCCAGCTCAGCAGACTGCTTCCGGAAGTGCCGTTACCACCAGCAGGGGAAACGACTTGTCTTGTAATGCCCTGAGCAAAAGCACCACTTAGGAAACAACAACTGATTAATATGATTAATAATTTCTTCATTATAAAAACTTTCTGAAATTTAATAATTTGTTTGTTTATCAAAAGTTAAGAGTATATTTCAACTCTTAACTTTTAATTAAATTTTTACTTGGAAGTACCTGCAACAGCATTCCACTGCAGACCTGAACCGTTATCGTAAGCGATGTACATAACGTTCTTACCGGTTGAAGTCAAATAAGCAACACAAATCTGACCTTCCTGTGATGGAGGATATGAAGTATTCAAATCAGTTACATAATTCAAACCTAAAGTTGCTGGATAGTAAGGGATAGAAATACCGCTTGAAGTAGTATCAAGAGTACCGTTAATCTTAACATTACCGTTAACAGCCAAGTTACCATTGATAGCAACATCACCTTGGAAGAAACCAGCAAATGCCTTATCATTTACATTACCGTCGCCGTTTAAGTCCTGGAGTCTGTTCCAACCTGTAGGACCAAATGCTTCATATAACTTACCGGTTGTAGAAAGGTTGTAAACAACTGCACTTAAACCAGTGATTACTTCTAATGAAGGAATATCTGTTGCCAAAGCAGCTTCAGTCTGTTCCCATTCTGTTGTGATTGTAGCAGGAGTAGCAGCACCTTGGAATGCCTTGTAGATTCTACCTGTAGCAGCCTTGAAAGTAGTATTGGTTGTCCAAACAGTTGTTGCTGTACCAGCATCATGGCTAACAGCCAACTTGCCCTGAACGTGAACATCACCTACGAAGAAACCAGCAAATACTTTATTGTCACCGCTTGCTACATCCCATGGGTTGCAAACGAGTTCTTCAGTGATACCATATATCTTAGCACCTAAAGCACCGATACCATTTCTAACTGAAGGATCAGCAGCCAGCTTTTCATAACCGGTAACAGCAGCATGAGCACTTGTCCAACCATATCCTGTAGGAGCAGTACCACCTAAAATACCAGTGAAACCAGTAACATCACCACCGAGTTCAATAGTATAGTCAGCATCAACCATCTTATATTCCATTTCATCTACAGCTTTAGTTTGGAATAATGCTGTATGAGAGATGACTCTGTCAGCAGCAAGGTTACCTGTAACAGCAACATCACCATAGAAGAAACCAGCTAAAACGAGATTGTCACCTGCTGTAATACCGAAAGCATCAATAAGTTCAGTATTAGTAACATCAAACAGAACTGATCCTAAAGAACCTACACCATCAAGATTATTGTGACCAACAACTGCAGAAGTAATGTGATCAACACCATAAGTGCTGAATTCATCTGTTGAAGCACCAAGTAATGACTGAACAGTGTAAATGTCAGTAACTTCATCTCTGAGTTGAACTTTCAAAACCTTCTTTGTGAATTCAGAAGCGTCTTTAATAGTATCTGAAAGTTCCATGTGACGAACTGTAAGATCATCGAATTCGCCAGTTGTAGCTTCAACTGCATCAGCTGCGATATTGTCAGCAGTGATATCACCACCTTCGAAGAGGTCAGAAGCAATCTTATCAGCGAAAATATAATTAGCATCTATTGAGTCACCTGTAGCTGTGCCGAAAGTTAATTCTTCAGTAACAATCTTATCAATATCAGCATAATCAGATGTGATTGAATCAGCAATAAGGTTATTGAAAGTAACCAAATCGTGGAATCTAACTGGTTTGTAGAAGTCGAAACCACCTTCAGCAGTTCCCTGCATTGCCAATGGAGCACCATGGTATTGACCAACAGTAATCATATTGGTATATTCTGAATTGTATTCAGCTGTGTTAGCTTCGATAGAACCGAAAGCACCAGTAGCAGCATCTAAAGTCTGTATTGTAGCCTGATTTGCTGTAAGAGCATTAGAAATATTTGCATTATGTTGAACGTGGAGATCATAGAATTCAGCATCGCCGAAGTGAGCTTCACCACCAACATATAATTCATCACTGATATTAACATCACCGACGAAATAGCCAGCCCATGGATGATTGCTAATACGTGCACCTAATACACCATATACTGCATCGTTAAGACCACCGACTAAAGCATATAAATCGAGGGCGTCATCGCCAGTTGCTCTTGACATAATGCCCATAGGACCCTGAACATAAACAGGAGCATAGTCAGCTTTAGTTGTAGGAGTAGTATTGATTTCTCTACCCATTTCATAAGCATGCTGTAAACCCTGAGCATCCCACATCAACAAATTGTCAACAGCATCCTCTAAGTCACTGATTCTGTTACCATAGTCAGTGAGGGTAATATCAATAAGATCAAGAGTATGATAGATATCATCAACATCATCCTGTAAGTCAGAGATGTCATTAACAGCACCTTCTATTATTGCCTGCCAAGGATCAATAGGCAGATAAATATTAGCTAAATCATCAATTACATCCATGATGTCATCATATACATCATCATAAAGAGCATCATACATTTGATACAATGCAGCGTATGTTGGAACATAGTTAGTTTCACCCTTGCCTGCATCCAATGGATAATCAACATCAAAACCGAGGATTAAGCTTGAAGGAGTCAGAGCATTCCAAATCTGGAGTGTATGGAGGGAAGTACGACCGCTGAAATAGTTATTACCACCAGCATAAATACCACCGTCAGTAGCGATTGAAGCGTTGCTATCATCAGCATTTTCATCAGTTACTTCAGCATCACCGGTACCTAAAACAGTAGCCTTATTGTTAACTGTGATGTTTGTGAAAGTAGCAGTGTTAGGCATTCTGAAATAGAGAGCTGTATCAGCGATAACAGCATGGTAAGCATTAGCAGCATGAGCAGCTTCGTCAGCATTGTCAGCAATAAGAGCATGAGCAGCTTCAGCAGCATTGTCAGCAACAAGTGCATGAGCAGCTTCGTCAGCATTGTCAGCAGTAAGAGCGTGATCAGCTTCTGCAGCTTCGCCTGCATAGTCAGCATATAATGCTTCAAATGCACTCATAGCAACATTAGCCTCTTCAGCATAATCAGCAGTTTCAGCGTTACCAGCATTCCATGCGAAAAGAACTGTGTCAACATCGTCTAAAGAAGCCTTGAATGCTTCCAAAGCAGCGTATGATGGAACATACTGTTCTAATGGCTGACCAGCATTCAATGGATAATCGTCATCAATACCAAGAATTGTATTGGCATTTGTGAAAGTAGTATTGTAAATCTTGAATGACTGAGCACCAAGTATGCCATTGAAGTAAGAAGTACCAGCAGCATAGATACCACCCTTTGTAGCTATTGAAGCACTGCTGCTTTCAACACTCCACTGATCCACGCCAAAATCACCGATTAAAGCAGGACCAACTCCTGAGAAAATAGCCTGGTTGGTAACATTAATGTTGGTGAATGTAGGTGATGTAGGAAGGTTAAATTCAATAACAACACCATTAACAACGAGTTCACCATTTTCATTAACGTAAACGTTGTTTGCAACATCAGCGGTCAAAGCATGACCAGCTTCAGCAGCATAACCAGCTTCAGCAGCATAATCAGCGTAATCAGCTGTTTCAGCATGATATGCATTCAAAGCGTAATCAGCATTAGTAGCCTTATCTGCGTATGGAACAGCGTTGATTACCTGTGACGAAGTTGCTATAACTTCATCCTCTGCGTAAAGAGTGATTTCGAGAGTTGGCTGAGCCATTTGTGAGAAATCAACACCCTCGCAAATAACAGCACTGATGATACCTTCAGTTGGAGTAGCAACAACAGTACCTGTGTATGCACCTACTGTCCATTCGATGGTAACATCTGAAGTAATGGAAGGATCAATTGCAGCCTGGTAATTGAAACCATTGCTTTGTGCAAATGAGCTTAAACTCAAACCCACCAAAATAATAGCGCATGCAAGGCGGGTCAACGAATTCAGTAAATTTTTCATCTTCATAATTTTTTTAAATTTTTTGTTTATTGATTTAATTAATTCTATTTCAAATTTTAACTTTCAATAATTTTTTTTGCTTTTTGTTTTTTGGGCCTGGCGACTTTCCGCTTCAGCCTGTTTGTTTTTTAAATTTTTGTTTATCATGTCCTCATATTTTTGGAACATGGGGACAATCGGCATAGTTAAAACACTAAATGAAATAGTGGTTTTTGAATTTCCAATATTCCCTTCAACGAGTCAACTATTTAAGAATCAGTTACCAAGAACTGTTGTTAGATTTACATTTTGCGTTATTTTTCAACTCACAAAAATAACTCTTTTTTTGTTATGTACAATACAAATCAAAATTTTTTTTCTATGAAATTTTTGGTTGTTTTTTTAATTTTTTGTAAACTATTGTTAATCAGTATGTTATTATTTTTGTCCCACAAACTTTGTTAACAATTTTAAGTAATCAAACAGTATCTCTTGTCATTATAAAATATTATAAATCAATAAATTAAAAATATTTATCCGAACTTTTCAACAAAAAGAATTGTTACTTATCAAAATATCAGTTAAAAAGCCTTTTATACCTAAATTATTTATACTTTTGCAAAAAAAATAAGATATGGAAACAATAATAGACAGAGCAAAGGAGTGGTTGTCAGAGGATTTCGACCTTGAAACCCGTCGTCAGGTTGCAGAATTAATCGAAAAAAACGATGATGAACTGAATGATGCATTTTACAAGAATCTTGAATTCGGCACCGGCGGACTACGTGGCATAATGGGACCGGGCACCAACAGGATGAATATTTATACAGTATCGATGGCAACGCAGGGACTTGCCAACTATCTGAAAAAATGCTTCCCTGACGAGGAACTGTCTGCTGCCATTGCATACGACTGCCGCAACAACAGCCGCCTGTTTGCCACCAAGACAGCAGAAGTGTTATCTGCTAATAATATAAAGGTATATCTTTTTGACGATATGCGCCCGACACCGGAACTGTCATTTGCAGTAAGAGAACTGAAATGCAACACCGGTATCGTCATCACTGCATCTCACAACCCAAAGGAATACAACGGATACAAGGCTTACTGGAATGACGGCGCCCAAATCATCGCACCTCATGATGTCCTTATTATTGAAGAGGTATCAAACATCAAGTCGATGAAGGAAGTCAAAACAACCCCCAAACCCAATCTTATTAATATAATAGGTAAAGAAATTGATGATATCTATCTTCACAAGGTTCTTGCTTTGTCACTGAACCATGACATTGTCAACCGCCATAAAGACATTTCAATAGTATATACCCCACTTCATGGTACAGGTATGAAACTGGTACCTAAAGCATTAGAGATGTATGGGTTTGCCAATGTCCATAAAGTGGAGCCCCAATGCGTACCCGACGGCAATTTCCCAACAGTACAGTCACCAAATCCGGAAGAAGGCTCTGCATTTAAGCTTGCCATCGAACTGGCAGAGAAAGTCAATGCAGAATTAGTTCTCGCCACAGATCCGGATGCCGACAGAATAGGAATCGCAGTAAAAGACGACAAAGGACAATATATGCTTCTCAACGGCAACCAAACAGCCTCCATCCTGTTCTATTACCTTATCAAATGCAGGAAGCCTTCGACATTACCTTATTATATAGTAAAGACTATAGTTACCAGTGACATACTCAACAGGATGGCCGAAAGGGAAGGAGTGGAAGTGTTCGAATGTCTCACCGGATTCAAACATATTGCTTCTGTAATCCGTAAAAATGAAGGCAAGAAACAATTTCTTGTCGGCGGAGAGGAAAGCTACGGCTACCTGTGCGGCGATTTCGTAAGGGACAAGGATTCCATCATGTCAAGCTGCCTGATAGCCGAAGCAGCTACATGGGCAAAAGAAAACGGCATGACAATGTATCAGTTGCTCCAACATATATGGAAGGAATACGGTCACTATCAGGAATCATTGAGAAGTGAAGTGAGAAAGGGCCAGCACGGTGCTGAGGAGATAAAGCAGATGATGATTGACTTCCGCAGCAATCCGCCTAAGGAAATAGAAGGTTCAAAGGTTGTGGAAATAAGAGATTATCAGACACTTAAAATCACAAACATGTTGGATGGCAGCGTAAAGGATATAGCAGATATCCCACAATCGAACGTACTGCAGTTTTATCTCAAAAACGGAACGAAGATTTCAGTTCGTCCGTCAGGCACTGAGCCAAAGATTAAATTCTATCGCAGCGAAATCATCCAATAAACCAACGTGGAGACGCGATAAATCACTGTGGAGACGCGATAAATCATTGTGGAGACGCGATAAATCGCGTCTCTACTGAATCCGCGAAATACAAATTTCAGCGTTTCAACCGTTGTTTTGCCAATTCATAATCAGGCTTGATTTTCAACAGATATCTGTAACCTGAGTCGGCCTTGGCAGTGTTTCCGAGCAATTCGTACGAATATGAACGGTTATATATTGCATCGTAATAATTGGAGTCAACAGCTATAGCTCGGTCAAACCAGATTATAGCAGTGTCAAAGACATTGAGTTCCGCCAAATAAATATATCCTGCGTTATAGGATGCGAGCACATACTCAGGATTTAGCTCATAAAGTTTGCTGTAATTCTCGACAGCTTTTCTGAACTGGCCATTCTGCTGATAATAGACCCCCAACATATAGTAGGCATCATTGCTTTTGTCATTAATGCTTAGAGCATTTTCAAGGTATCGTGGAGTCAGAGGGGTATTCTGCACAAGGTTAACTGTAGCAAGCTGCATATATGCAGGGAAGAAACTGTTGTCAACCTGGACCGCCCTATAAAAATAATTAATGGCAGAAGTTGTATCTCCTCTACTCAAGTCTATCTCACCAAGCAAACTGTAGGAATAAGGGTTCACCGGCTCCAACTGGATTGACTTAAGAAGGTAATTTCTGCTAAGTTCATAATTTTCAAGAAGATAAAAATGCTTGCCTAGGGCATAGTAAACCTCATAATTGGTATTGTCAAGGGATTCGGCATAGTTGAGAGAGAGTCTTGCCTGATTCGGATTACCGAGCCCCCAATACACATCAGCGAGCAGCAGAAGGTCTTCGACATTGTTGCCTTTCAGCTGCATAGCCATTTGGATGTCATAAAGAGCATTCACATAATCTTTCTTTTCATAAAGCAGTTCAGCCCTGCAGGAGTAAAGCTCACCGTTGGTTGTATCATAAGCGAGTATAACATTCAGAGTGTCAAGATTATCACAAATATCAACATTCTCACTGCCTTTTCCACCTGACTGGTTTGGGTTGCTTTTACAAGAAAGCAGCAAGGCAAATGCCAAAATGAAGAAAGGGGCTAAAAAGCCCCTGTTTAAATAATCAATCATGTTCTTCAACCAAATCGACTTTCAAATCATTGATTTTTTGTTCGAGTTCAGCAACAAGATCCGGATTGTCTTGCAACAGGTTCATAACCGCATCACGCCCCTGAGCAAGTTTTGTTTCGCCGTAGCTGTACCATGAGCCGCTCTTTTTGATGATATTGTTTTCAGCGCAAATATCCACAATTTCACCCATACGATTGATACCTTTTCCGAAAAGAATATCAAATTCAGTAACTTTAAAAGGAGGAGCGACCTTATTCTTCACAACTTTAACCTTAACATGGTTTCCGATGACGGTATCGCCATCCTTGATTTGGGACATCTTGCGGATATCAAGTCGGATGGAAGAATAAAATTTGAGTGCATTACCGCCGGTAGTGGTTTCAGGATTTCCGAAAAGTATGCCTATTTTTTCACGCAGCTGATTGATGAATATACAACAACAGCCGGTCTTGGAAATATTAGCTGTTAATTTTCTGAGAGCCTGAGACATAAGACGTGCCTGGAGACCTACCTTATTATCCCCCATTTCACCTTCAATTTCACTCTTAGGAGTAAGTGCAGCGACAGAGTCAATAACGATGATATCGATGGAACCGGAACGAATAAGGGCATCTGCAATTTCGAGAGCCTGTTCACCGCAGTCAGGCTGTGATACGAGAAGGTTCTCTATATCGACGCCGAGTTTGCCTGCGTAGAACCTGTCGAAAGCATGTTCCGCATCAATAAATGCAGCAATGCCGCCGGCTTTTTGAGCCTGAGCGATTGCATGCAGGGCAAGTGTTGTTTTACCGGAAGATTCAGGACCGTAGATTTCGACTATCCTGCCGCGAGGATAACCTTTTACACCAAGTGCAAGATCAAGTCCAATGGAACCGGTCGGAATAACAGGGATAGTTTCAATCTCGGAACTACCGAGTTTCATTACGGTACCTTTACCGTAAGTTTTTTCAAGACGGTCGAGAGTAAGCTGAAGGGACTTCAGTTTCTCATTTTGAGCAGTATCTGTCATATTTAAATTGATTTATATACTTTAATAGCAGAAAAGGAAAAATGTCCACATCAAAAATGAAAATTTTTACAAATATACGTAAAATTTTCAAATTGAAAGTGCGAAAAGCCTTTAATTATTATTATGGAAAGAGCAGATTGAAGTAAGTGCGCACTTATTGCAGAGTGGACGCTGTGATTTGCAAACATACCGGCCGTGAAGCAGAAGCCAATGATGTGCATCAGGAATTATATCTGCAGGAAACAATTCAGTAAGTTGGTTTTCAGTTTCAAGAGGGGTGGATGCATTTGCAAGGCCAATTCGGTTGGCAACTCTGAAGACATGGGTATCGACAGCAAAAAAAGGTTTGTGGAAAGCAACAGACATGACAACGTTGGCGGTTTTACGTCCAACTCCAGGCAGAGTCATAAGCTGTTCGCGAGTTTCCGGCATAATACCGTTATAATCTTCGACAATAATTTTGGAAAGAGAGATAAGGTGATTTGTTTTGCTATTAGGATAAGTGCAGGATTTTATACAATTAAAAACCTCGTCGAACGAAGCAGCGGCGAGGGATTCAAAGTCAGGAAATTTAGAAAACAAATCAGGAGTAATAAGATTTACTCTGGAATCTGTGCACTGAGCAGAGAGAACAACTGAAACGAGTAGTTGATAGTTATTCTCAAAAACGAGTTCAGAACGAGGATTTGGCGAAACGGACTTAAAATAATTAATAAGGTATTCTAAGGACTGTTTGTCAAATCGGCTTTGATACATAATCAATTAAACAAATAAGCACGAGATTTATATGAATTATCGATTACAATCTGACAATGTGCGTAGAGCATAATGTTTGATAATGCATCGCCATTGATAATCAGTGAATACGAACGTGGTATCGAATTAACGGCATACTGGTAAGATTCACTGGAGGAATCGTTACTCTTAGTACTTTCATTAATATTATTAGAGGAGGGTAGATTTTTATTCATTCGTTCAAATTTAGTTAATAAAATATCAACTAATAAACGAACCACTGCCTCTAATATTGTTGAAGAACGATATTTTTTTCTTTTAATAATTTTCTGATGTTGATGAGAGCGTATCTCATTCTTCCTAAAGCTGTATTAATACTGACACCTGTAAGAGCAGCAATGTCTTTGAAACAGAGATCACAATACAATCTGAGTTTAAGAACTTCACTTTGTTCCGGCGGCAGCATGTCAATCAACACATTCAGTTGTTGCCTGTTATAATCTGCAATCAGCTTATCCTCAGCTGACATTTCATACGTTGCATGATCGTCAGCAAGGCGATTCAAATCATAAGGTACGCAAGCATCACGCTTTGACTTTCTGAAGGAATCAATTATAAGGTTATGTGCTATAGTGGTTATCCACTGGTTGAATTTCCCCTCGTCTTTATAGGTGCCATTCCTGAACATTTGGATAGCCTTAATAAAAGTTTCCTGAAAAATATCATCCACTAAGGCATAATCATCCACTAACGTTCTGATATAAGAATACACCTTCGCTCTATAGCGAGCAACAAGGATTTCAATACTACGAATATCACCGTTCACATAGCGGCTAATCAATTCATTATCAGAATATTTTGCTACTTCTTTCATGTTATTACAATTTGATTTAAAATTGTAACATCAGTCGATATATCCTCCTTTTTTGGTTAAACAATTGTTTTAATAACTCAAATAACGCAATTTTTATTCTAACATCTGCAAAAATAATACATTTTTTCAACATTAATTACTCTTTGCATAAAAAAAATCAACAAGTTTATTCACTTTGTATCGCTGAAAACGGTGATATTCTGCCAATCATTGACGAAGGGATGGCAGAGGCTAACAGACACAGCAACAAAGCCGAAATATTAACTGCAATTATCGCAGCAACGTTAATCTCTACAGGAACTGTTGACATATAATATGATTCCTGGGAAAGTTTGATTATTGAAAAATATTTCTGCATCAAAGACAGGCTTATAGCAAGCACATCGCCTATAATCACTCCTAAAGCAGAAAGATAAAACGACTTTGTCATAAAAACGATTCTGACGGAACGATTATCCATCCCCAAAGCTTTTAAGACACCTATCATCGAGGATTTCTCAATGATGATGATAATCATTATAGAGATAACTGTTATCGCGCAAACCACAGCCATCAGGGTTATAAGCAGTATTACATTCGTATCCTGAAGATTCAACCAGTCAAAGACCTGCTGGTTAATCTTGTAATATGGGAAAGCCATGCTGCTGTAATCCAAGAAGGAATTGGCATAATCCACATAATCATCGGTATTTTTTGAAGATTTGAGAAACACCTGATATCCGGTGACTTCATCATTATTCCAACCATTTAGTTTTCTGACGTGGTTAATATCGCCGACAACATATAATTTGTCATAAGTGCTGAAGCCGGATTCATAGATACCTGCAATTACAAAGCGTCTTATGCTCGGTTTGTCTTCCCTCATAAAGTACATGGATATCCTGTCATTGACGTCAAGCAGTAACTTATTGGCAAGAACTTTCGATATTACAACTGAATCATTAAGTACTGTATCATTGAAAGCAGGGAAGGAGCCCTTGACAAATTCTCCAGAGAAACAAGACGTATTGAAATCTGAACCGATGCCATATAGAACAACACCTTCAATCATGTCAGGTGTTTTTATAATGCCGCCCTTATATGCATATCCACTTAATGAAACAACATGTTTATCTTTTGCCAAAAGAAACAATGACTCAGGTTTGAGAGATAGCGGTGGAGATTCAAGCGACTCATTGCTGGTAATAGGCAAAACTCGCACATGACCGATAAAACCGACAACTTTTCTTTCAACTTCGTGCTTGAAGCCAAGCACAATAAAGACCGACAGAAGCATGACCGCAACGCAAATGGCTATGGTTCCGACGGATATGGCCACTATATTCCTGGAATAATCGGACTTGCTGCCTCTCAGTATTTTCTTTGATATGAAAAAGGATGCTTTCACAGAAAAGTAACAAAGTTGAAATAAAAAACCAAAATTATTGGTAAATCAGATATTTTGACCGGATAGCCTTAAAACTGTCAAGATCGGACTGCCAACCAGACCTTATTTTCTCAGCGGGCACACCTGACATTATCTGACGTTGTAGTTCATCGCTGCCGACAAGTTTTCTAAAATAAGGGGTGAAAAAAGACTCACCTACCTTGAGTTCATTATATAATTTAATAACCAATTGAATATCAATAAAAGAAGTATCGGAATTACGCATTGATATCCCATCGTTTACAAGTGAATAGCCTTTACATGGAGAATTTTCAAACTTAGGGTTGGTCACAACTCCAGGGATTGTAACAGGGGTAAATATAGTGTCACCTGCTTTAAGATCAGGATGGCCGACAATTTCAAAAGGGTGACCGGTACCCCGCCCGACAGAAACCACTGTACCTTCGAAAAGACATACAGTCGGATAAAGCCATATTGCATTCATTGTCTGCAAGTTGGGGGAAGGATTGACTGGAAGTCGGTATATTGTTGCGTGTGTGTAATTATCAATAGGAATGACTGTCAGATTACATTCGCCGGATTTAGACGAAGTGGACAGCCAGCCTTCTCCGTTGACCATTAAGCCATATTCGCCAATAGTCATTCCATAGACTATTGGCACATGGTGCAAGCCGACAAAAGACTCATAACCTGATTTTAAGACAGGGCCATCGACATAATGTGCATTAGGATTAGGCCTGTCAAGAATTATAACAGGGACATTATAATCGGCACAAGCCTCCATGACGTATGTCAGAGTTGAAATATAAGTATAAAACCTTACACCCACATCCTGAAGATCAAAGAGGACCAAGTCCAGATTTTTCAAATCCGCAGCAGTTGGTTTCCGATGGTTCCCATAAAGAGAAATGACAGGAATGCCAGTTTTGGGATCAATTGAATCGTCAATGTGCTCGCCTGCCCCAGCATTTCCGCGAAAACCATGTTCAGGACAAAAAATAGCCTTAACACTAACACCATTGGCTACAAGAAAATCCACAAGATGGACACCATTGACTATTGAAGTCTGGTTGGCTACCACGCCGACATTTTTACCTTTGCATTTATCAAGATACAATTCAGGTCTTTCAGCACCAACAATAACATCTGTCGGTAAACCTGGGTCAGTCATATTTTCTGTAGCTTGTTCATTATATGTCGGTGAACTTGGGCCAGTCATCTTTTCTGATGCCGGTTCATTATATGAAAAGCATCCCACATTGAGGAAAATGAGAAATATAAAGAGAAGGTGATGCATAAAAAAATAATAACAAATAAAGAGATGGGGTAATAAAAATAATAGAGACGGGTAATGCCGTCTCTATTATTATCATCATATTGTTTTATTTATAATGTACGACCAGGATAAACCTTAAGGGCTACATCAAGGCAGTGCATTGCTTTTTTAAGGTCCTCACATTTAAGGACATAGCTAATACGTACTTCTTGTTTGCCTGAGCCTGGAGTTGAATAGAAACCGGTAGCGGGGGCAAGCATGACGGTTTCGCCGTCAGTGGAGAAGTCTTCGAGAAGCCATTTGCAGAATTTGTCGGCATCATCGATAGGAAGATGGGCGACAATATAGAAAGCGCCTTTAGGTTTAGGGCAGAAAGCTCCTTCCATCTTATTGATTTCGTTATAGATAATCATACGGCGCTCGTCATATTCTTTGAGGACATCCTGGAAATATTCCTTAGGAACCTTATTAGAAGCCTCAGCTGCAATCTGACCGAATGAAGGAGGACTAAGACGAGCCTGAGCGAATTTCATTGCAGCAGCCATAAGCTCCTTGTTTTTGGAAATCATGCAGCCGACACGGAAACCGCAAGCGGAGTAACGTTTTGACACACTGTCGAAAAGAACGACATTGTTATCCAAACCTTCAAGATGCATTACAGAGAAGTGTTTGTTCCCATCATAGCAGAATTCCCTATAGACCTCATCTGCAAAAATAAAGAGGTCATATTTGATTGCAATGTCACGCAGAGTAAGCAGTTCTTCCTTGCTATACAGATAACCAGTTGGGTTATTAGGATTACAAATCATTATGGCCTTGGTATGAGGGGTAATTACCTTTTCAAATTCAGATATTGGAGGTAAAGCAAAACCATCTTCAATATGAGAGTTGATAGGGACAACCTTTATTCCGGAAGATTTTGCAAATCCGTTATAGTTGGCATAGAATGGCTCCGGTATGATTATTTCGTCATCATCATCCATACACACTTGCATGGCAAACATAATGGCTTCGGAGGCACCGTTTGTAACTATGATATTATCAGGAGTGATGTCAATATTTATTGATTTGTAGTAATCGACCAAAACCTTACGATATTCGATATAACCGGCTGAATGGCTATAAGCGATTACTTTTTCATCATAATTTTTCAGAGCATCGAGCATAACCTGAGGAGTCTGTATATCAGGTTGGCCGATATTGAGGTGATAAACTTTTATGCCTCTACTTTTAGCTGCATCAGCATAAGGGACAAGTTTCCTTATTGGAGAAGCAGGCATGTCCTGGGCTTTTTGTGAAATTTTTGGCATTTGGAAATTTATTTAATAACTGATTATTTATTAGGGGCAGCCACTGGAGAAGCACCGCCCTCAACATTATTTTTAACAGCCTGATTATCGGAATTTTTCCTTACTTCGCCTTTGATTCTGACAGTCTGTGGGCTATTGGAAGCATTGGAAGTGATTGTGATAGATTTATTGATCGGGCCTATTCTGGAAGTCTTGTACTGAACTTTGATTACAGTTGACTGACCAGGAAGTACAGGAGCTTTTGTCCATTCAGGGACTGTACATCCGCAGGATGACTTGCAGTCGGAAAGGATAAGAGGTTCCTTACCGGTATTGGTGAGAGTGAACTCACAACCGCCATCGCCATTTTCCATTATTACACCATAGTCATGGACCATTTTGTCAAATTCCATGTAAGGAGCATGAGAATTTTTGATGGTTTCCTTTTCGTTCTGAGAATCAGTTTTTACGGAAGTAGTGGCATCCTGGGCAAAAGCCACAGATGTTGCAGCCATAATAAATGATAAGATTACAATTAGTTTTTTCATGATAATAAGATTTATTATTTGTTTAACAATTCAATAGCTATATTAAACTCGTCAGATAGCGGATTGGCTATCTGATAATAAGTGTTCATATCGAACAAATCTCTGCCAATCAAGGCTTTGAGTTGGGTATCAATGATTTTCTTCGACTGATTATATCCATCCATATCCTTTTCGATATCATTTTTTTCGACAAAACTGATAAAATCATTGACTATGTCATCAGTGACCTTGAATTTATCAATATATGTTTTACTGTCCGGATATTTCTTATTCAATTCTTTTCTATGACTGTTCACATAGTCGATACAGTATTTAGCCTGCAGACCTTTGACATTCAAGCTTTTATAATAAGAAGACAAGGAAGTGGTATCAAGTGGGACGAAAACGTCCGGCATGATACCGCCGCCGCCATAGACTATTCTGCCGGAAGCAGTGGTATATTTAAGGGAATCTGGGAAGGAAATGCTATCCTGGTTAACAAATTCACCATGTTTGAGACGTTCGGAAAGTTCCTTGAAATATTCTTCACTGCCGCCATCGTATGGTTTCTGTATGCAGCGTCCGCTTGGGGTATAATAACGTGCAATAGTAAGTCGGATCTGGGAGCTGTCGGCAAGTGAGAACGGGCGCTGGACAAGGCCTTTGCCAAAAGAACGACGACCCACCAGTGTGCCACGGTCCCAATCCTGGACTGCACCCGATACAATTTCGCTGGCGGATGCAGAACCCTCATTGATCAGAATCACGAGATCACCATCTTCAAAAATACCGTCAGCGGTAGCGACAGCATCTTTCTTCGGACTCATGCGGCCTTGTGTGTAAACGATGAGTTTCCCAACAGGCAGAAACTGATCGGCGACAGAAACTGCCACATCAAGAAATCCGCCGGAGTTGTTGCGCAGGTCGAAGATAAGTTTTTTCATACCCTGAGAGCGCAAATCATTAAGTGCATCTGCTATTTCATCAATGGAGGTACGGGCAAATTTACTGAGTTTTATATAACCTATATTTTTATCAACCATATAATGTGCGTCAACACTATACAGAGGAATCACATCTCTGATTATTGTAAAATCGAGCAGTTCCGGAACATTTTGGCGAACCACCTTGACATTTACGGGGGAGCCCTTAGGACCTCTGAGATGTTTCTGGACCCAGTTGATTGTAACAGATTTACCAGTAGCATTTTCTCCGTTGACCTCGACTATTTTGTCACCGGCAACAATGCCGACCTTTTCAGAAGGACCGCCTGAGACAGGTGAAATCACCACAATTGTGTCGTGGTTCAACTGATATTGGACCCCTATACCTTCAAAGTTGCCATTGAGAGGTTCATTGGCCTCCTTTGTCTCTTCCTTATCCATATATACAGAGTGGGGGTCAAGTTCCTTAAGAGCAGCCTTAATGGCTGTTTCAGTAAGGCTTTCAATATCAACGGTATCAGTATAGAAATAATCTATGCATTGAAAAACGGTGGCAAGTTTGTTGACGTTACTCTTCAGTTCCACGCTCTGAGAAAAAGACGTGTAGGGGCGGCAGAAGAAAGCGCCAAAAATGCAAACAGCCAACAGATATTTTGATAGTTTTTTCATTAATTGTGCTGCAATTTAATAGTGTGCAAAATTACAATTATTTTCTTAATTACATATTTAAAAAAAATCCATTACTTTGCAGAAAAAAAGAACAGATGAAACCAGAACTGAAGAAGCTGACAACGGCAATGGTCTATCCTACCCTTTTCATTCTGCTGCTGACAATAATATGGTTTGTTGACACCTATTTTGAGTTAGGTCTGGGGCGTTATGGCATGAAACCATTCACGGCAGAGGGTCTGATAGGCATTATCACCGAACCATTGTTACATTCAGACTTTGAACATTTACTATCAAATATTGTTCCATTGTTTGTTTTAGGGACAGGATTATTTTTCTTTTACAGGTATGATGCCGTTAAAATCAGCATATTCTGTTATCTGTTGACTGGGATATGGACATGGTTCATGGGGAAGGGCACAGGGATACACATAGGTGCGAGCGGACTTGTGGATTCGCTTATCACATTTCATCTTCTGAGCGCCATAATAAGGCAAAGGCGTGATCTTGAGGCTTATTCCCTTATCATCATACTATTATATGGAGGTTTTATATGGGGGTTCTTTCC
>JAFYJP010000049.1 GCA_017538085.1 Bacteroidales bacterium
AAAAGTATTCCAATCTCGATGGTCCTTTGTACACAATCAGCATTTCCGACATCGTTATGATTACCTATGAAAATGGGGAACGTGAGATGTATATCTCCCCAAATACCCCTACCAATAATTCGACATTGCCTCAAGGGGTCATGACCTATTATAACGGGAAAGTTTCCGTTGGGGGTGTTACTATTGAGAATGAAATGTTGAAACGGTATTTCACAGCGGAAGATTATAGTCTATTTAAAAATGGAAAGTCTCTCATGTTAGGTGGCGGAATAGTAAGCATTATCGGTAGTGTGGTATTAGGTTATAGTAGTGGTTGGATGATTACTGGGGGTAAACCTTTATGGGGCCTTCTGATAGGCGGTGGCGTTGCCAGTATAGGTGGATTGATTGTCTGTGCAATAGGTGAGGATAATGTGAGGGAAGCTGTCAACAATTACAATTTCTCTCTCGCGTTTCAGCCCGAAATCCGTATAGGAACAACAACTAATGGTATTGGCTTGGTAGTTGTATTCTAGTAGGTTAATCTTTGTATCGCAAAGAATAAAGATACTGTTGGAACATCTTTTAGCTTAGAATAGCAGTCCTTCGTCGGTTCTGTTGAAGATTTCTTTACCAAGATGTTTGTAAGCCAGTTCCGTAGCTTGTCTGCCGCGAGGCGTCCTTATGAGATAGCCTTCCTGAATCAGGAATGGCTCATATACCTCTTCTATTGTCCCGGCATCTTCTGATACGGCTGTGGCGATAGTGGTGAGTCCTACCGGACCGCCTCCGAATTTTTCGATTACGGCTGAAAGAATCTTGTTGTCCATTTCATCAAGGCCGTTGATATCGACGTTGAGTGCAGAGAGAGCCACCTTTGCTATGTCGAGGTCTATTATGCCGTTGCCCTGAACTTGTGCGAAATCGCGGACGCGTCTGAGCAACAGGTTTGCAATACGCGGTGTTCCGCGACTGCGACGTGCAATTTCGTATGACGCTTCCTCTTCTATTTCTGTCTTGAGTATTGCAGCTGAGCGTTTTAGAATCTTCGACAGGGTCGCTGCGGGATAGTAGTTGAGTCGTGATGTGATGCCGAAGCGTGACCGGAGTGGCGCAGTGAGCAGTCCTGAACGTGTTGTCGCTCCCACGAGTGTGAAAGGGTTGAGGCTTATCTGGATGCTACGGCTGTTGGCTCCGGAATCTATCATGATGTCGATTTTATAGTCTTCCATGGCGGAGTAAAGATATTCTTCCGTTATCGGGGACAGACGGTGTATCTCATCGATGAAGAGGACATCACGTGGTTCGAGGTTGGTAAGCAGTCCTGCCAGATTGCCCGGTTTGTCGAGAACCGGTCCGGATGTGGCTTTCATGTTGACACCAAGTTCATTGGCTATGATGGCTGATAACGTGGTTTTGCCCAGTCCCGGAGGTCCGTGCAGCAACACATGGTCAAGCGGTTCTCCGCGTTGTTTGGCGGCGGCACAGAACACCTTTAGGTTGGCAATGATAGGCTCCTGTCCTGCGAAACTGCTGAAATCCTGCGGACGCAGCGCGACTTCATATTTCTTGTCACTTGCCGACAGGTTGTCGGATGATGGATTCAGATTGTTGTTCATTTTGTAAAAAACCAAAGGCAGACTTCACAAAAGTCTGCCCTTGGTAATGAATTTTGTATAAAATGAAAAATTGCAACTAAAACTGATTGCATTATTTTATTCTACAATACGGAAACCGATTGTAACATCGCCTTGACCGTCAGGATAAGCTAACTTTGAGGTTACAACGCATTGATCTTCAGTTGACCTGAAGCAGCCGCCGCAGATGTAGTGGCTGTTGTTGTCAGGGCCAGCTGTTGCAGTCATTTCCCAAACATTACCGCTCATGTCAAAGAGACCTTTTTCGTTGGCTTTAAGCTTACCGCCCTGTTGTACTGAACCGCAGTTTCCCAAATACCATGCAACATCGCCAATGTTGTTGCTGCCGCTGAAACTATGACCGTCGTTTGCAAGAGCTTGCCATTCAGCAAGTGTAGGAAGACGGAATGCTCTGCCTGTTGCTGCATTGAGTTTCTTAATGAAACTATTGATTGTGGCATAACTCATGTTAGTTGCAGGATAGTTGTCTTCAGCAGTCGGTATTAAACCTTCGATTTCTTTCATTACAGCAGTGGTAACTTCTATGGTACTTACCTTCATTCCGTTGGCTGAAACGAAATTGTTCATGAAATCTGACAGGAATGAAGTAGTTGCGTATGTCAAAGTGCTTGATGTGGCTTTACCTTTGCCGTTTACTGCAAATGCAGTTAAATCGTATTTTGAAGAAGCAGCCAAGCCTGTGAATGTGCCTGTGAATGTGTTGTCATCGTAGTTGTATGCCGGATTGGTCAGAGTGTATGTGATACCGGTTTCTTTTGAAACGCATTCGAATCCCCATGATCTGACTGCATCACCATTGAAGTCTTCTATCTTACCTTTTACAGTAATGGTTGTAGGAGTGCAGTTGTCTGAAAGATCTATAATCTTTACTGTAGGTATGGTGCTTCCTGTTGTGAACCATTTGGTTACTCCTTTACCTGTTCCAACTGATGATGTTGCGTATGCATAATAATAATAAATCTTACCAGGCTCAAGATTGGTTAATGATGCACTGATATGGTCGTTTTTCAATTTTCCTACACAGGTGTTTGTTAATGCATCTGCTGCGGTTCCATACATAACCCCGACTTCTGTGATTTCGTTGTTGTAGTTGTCAACGATAGTTCCAGTCAATACGGCACTGTTTGCCTCG
>JAFYJP010000050.1 GCA_017538085.1 Bacteroidales bacterium
ATTCAAGTCAGGTCTATATACCAGTACATATAATGAAAAGAATAGTCGATAATTTCAGAAAAAAGTTACTTGATGGCGAAGCTGTTTATGGACCATTCATGAAGTCAGGTGATCCTGCTTTCGTCGAAACTTCCGGTTATGCCGGTTTTGACTTTGCAATATTGGATATGGAGCATGGTCCAGTATCATTGGAAACCATGCAGAATAATGTCCGTGCGGCGCAGATTACAGGAATGATGCCGATAATTCGAGTCCGTGACCATTCGCCTGAATCCATATCGCAGGCTCTCGATATTGGGGCAGGTGGAGTGCAGATTCCGCAAATCAGAAATGCCGAAGATGCACGTCGCGTAATCGAAGCCGCCAAATTCCAGCCTTTGGGAGATAGGGGAGTCTGCCGGTTTGTGCGAGCAGCCAATTATTCCTCTATGGACAGGAATGAGTATTTCCGTCAGTCAAATGAACGTATCGTTGTATTGCAGGTGGAAGGTGAGGAAGCAATAGAAAATATAGATTCTATCTTGGAAGTTAAAAATTTTGACATCCTTTTCATCGGCCCTTACGACCTTTCACAATCTCTTGGAGTTCCGGGTGACATCACAAATCCTAAAGTAATACGACAGATGGAACTCGTGGTTCGGAAAGCCCGTGAACATAATGTGGTAACTGGTACTTTCATTGACTCCATTGCCAATTACAAATTGTGGAAATCTTCCGGTTTGCAGTATTTCAGCTATTCAGTCGATGTCGGAATCTACTACGAGGCTTGCAGAAATATCCTGAATGAATTTAAGAAATAAAAACTGATGAAGAAAATTATAACATTCGGTGAAATCATGCTTCGGCTTGGAGCACCTGGCTATTTGCGTCTGACCCAGTGCAACCGGTTTGATGTATCCTTTGCAGGTTCTGAAGCTAATGTTGCCGTTTCACTTGCTAATTATGGCCTGCCTGTAAAATATGTCACGAGATTACCTGATAATCCGATTTCAGATAGATGTGTCCGTGAATTGAATTCGTATAATGTTGACACTGAATCTGTTATTCGTGGCGGTAAACGAATTGGCATTTTATATCTCGAAACTGGTTCAAATTCTCGTCCTTCAAGAGTCATATATGACCGTGAAGATTCTGCTTTCGCTACAATTTGCGCGGATTCAATTGATTGGAAGTTGATTTTCAGGGATGCACAATGGTTTCATTGGACAGGCATCACACCGGCACTTTCTGAGAATGCAGCCGAAGTCTGCCGTATGGCTATAAAAACTGCAAATGAAATGGGACTGACAGTGTCCTGTGACATCAATTATCGCAAAAATCTTTGGAATTACGGCAAGTCCGCTGCTGAAGTGATGCCTGATTTGGTTGCAGGATGCGATATAATTGCAGGCAATGAGGAAGACTGCGAAAAAGTTTTTGGCATAAAAAATGATAACTCATCGTTTTTGTCTGTCTGCCAACAGATGATGGAGCGTTTTCCGAAATGCAGGAAAATGGCTGTTTCAAATCGTGAGTCTGTCAATGCAAATCATAATTTGTGGAGTGCGGTTCTTTATTCTGACGGTACTTTGAAACAGTCACCAAAATATGACATCACTGATATCGTTGACAGAGTCGGAAGCGGTGACTCGTTTATGGGAGCGCTTATATTCGGACTTCTTTCATTCGACAACGATGACCAGAAGTCGCTTGACTTTGCTGTTGCGGCTTCAGCCTTGAAGCATACGATAAAAGGCGATTACAACCAGGTGAGCGTGGAAGAGGTGTTGAATCTAATGAATGGAGACAGCTCAGGCAGGATTAAGAGATAAAAATTACTATTTAACATAATATTAATTATATAACAAAAAAAGCCCTGAAAAAACAATCAGGGCTTTTTTTATTTTATTAATAAATTCGTTTTTTCTATCTTTATTTTTCTTGGAATGATTATTTTTGCAGCCTAATATTTATCCACAGATTTATCAACAATAAAAATATAGTAGTTATGAGGAAATTATTATTATCGTTACTTGTTTTGATGACTTTCGGCCTTTACGGCTTCAGCCAGAATGAGGTTGTGACCGATGTCATTGAAAAGGAACTGCGCGAAGAAATGGCACTTCGAAGCAGTAAAGATCTTATCAGTGTGAACATCATTATGAAAGCCCAGTACGACCAACAGGAATTGCGTCGTAAATCAAAGGTTTACCCTACTAAAGCTGAAAAGAGGAACTTCGTTGTGAACGAACTGAAGAGTTTCTCTGAAGCAACACAGTCATCCGTAATGGCTGAAATCGCAAATCTTAGCAAAGCTTATCCTGTAGAGGACGTAAAATCATTTTGGATTGCCAATATGATTAATTGTAAGGTGACAAAGGAAGTTATCGAAGAACTTGCGTTGAATGATGATATTTTGATTTTAGGTTACAATAAGAAACAGCATTTGCTTTTTGATGAAGAGACACCTGTACCTGTTGAAGGCGCTAAGGGTCTGACTCAAAATATCATTCAGGTTAATGCTGATGATGTTTGGGAAGCCGGATATACAGGAGAAGGTGTGGTAGTTGCCGTTATTGATAGCGGTGTCAACTATAATCATCTTGATCTTGCCGACCATTTGTGGGATGGTGGTCCAGAGTTCCCTCATCACGGCTATGATTTTACAAATAATGACAACGATCCTATGGATGACAATGGTCACGGCACCCACTGTTCCGGTACTGTCTGCGGTGACGGTACGGCAGGAACTCAGACAGGTATGGCTCCTAATGCAACACTTATGTGTGTCAAAATGTTGGATTCCGAGGGTTCCGGTTACTTGGCAGAAAGTATTGACGGCATCCAGTTTGCAGTGGAGCACGGTGCTGACGTTTTAAGCATGTCATTCGGCTGGAGTGGCGGCGGTAGCGAATCTGTAAGACTAAGTTACAGAAACACCTTAACAAATGCTCTTGAAGCTGGTGTCGTGGCCGCTGTCTCAGCTGGCAATGAAGGTAATAAACTCAATAAATATCCTGTGCCTAATAATGTTGGTGCTCCTGGTAATTGTCCACCACCTTGGCTGCATCCTGATCAGACACTTCTTGGCGGTACATCCTGCGTTGTTTGTGTCGGTGCTGTCGATTATGACGATGAGGCTGCCTACTTTACCTCCCATGGCCCTGTAACATGGCAGTCAATTTCTGGTTTCTGGGACTATCCGTATAATCCTGGAATTGGCTTGATACGTCCTGATGTCAGTGCTCCTGGCGTTGACATCGTATCATTAAACTATTCCGGAAATACCGGCTATACAACCATGAGTGGCACATCAATGGCAGCACCATGCGTAGCTGGTGTGATGTGTCTGATGCTATCGAAGAATTATGACCTTACACCTGCAGAAGTAGATGAAATACTTGAGACTACCGGTGTCCAACTGACTGCTACAAAGAGCAATCTCACAGGAAGCTGCCGAGTGGATGCGATGGCTGCAGTTGATGCGATATCAGTTGGCCCCGTCAAATTCCATAATGCGTATGTTGATGATGCAGAAGGAAACAATGACCATCAACTTAATCCTGGTGAAACCGTATCACTTGATATATGTCTGTATAACTCTTCAAATGATGTTCTTGGTGATGCCACTGTTACTCTTTCCTCAAATAGTGAATTTGTTACCATGATAAACCCTGTGGCAGTTTTCCCGGGTTTCGGTCCTGGTGAAATTGTATGCGTTAATCATGCTTTCACTTTTGAAATCTCAGAAAATGCTATCCCAACAAGCGACATCAATTTTACCATTGAGGCTGAAATTGAAGG
>JAFYJP010000051.1 GCA_017538085.1 Bacteroidales bacterium
ATGTTCTGTCGTTCAGGCAAATACTATCTTGAAACAGATGAGGGGTCCTTCAACAACAGCGTGGAAATTCACTACGACAACTACATCCTGTTTTCCGACAGCCTTTATTACGAAAACAAAAAAGTTTATGCGGAAGGATATGAAAACGTGATAGTTATCGATACCACAAACAAACTCACCTCGTGGTCAGACTACATCGAATTCAACAAGGAAGACGGCTACGGATTCATCAGCAAAAATTCAAAAGTGAGGTATCTCACTGAAAAAGATACGATGTACATCTTGGCCGACACCATTCGTGCGACCTTTGACAGCACGCTCATTGATATAAGTGCCTACAATCATGTCAAACTGATACACAAGGATTTCCAAGCTGTATGCGATTCAATGGTGGCATACAAAGCCGATTCGTGCGTGAAGCTGTTCAACTCCCCTGCTCTCTGGACCGGCAAAAACCAGATTACCGGCGACACAATCATACTTTACACCGCCAATGGCAAAATCGACAAGTTGCACATCCCTTCCTCCGGATTTATCGCTGCCCAGGACACGCTCGGTTCAATCAATCAGATAAAGGGCAATGAGATTTCCATCTATTTCAAGAACCAAGACGATGAAAACGCCGACTCAGAACATGGCAATAGCATTGATTATGTCGCCATTAACGGGAATAACCAGGTGGTGTATTTCTTGAGAGATGATAACAACGAACTCATCGGGATAAATGTGGTGTCGGCTAATAATTCAAAGATAATTTTTGTTGAAGGTGAGATGCGGAATTTCATTTTCTATTCAGACGTAAAGAGTGACATATACCCAACTGACAAAACAGACCCGTCAATGGAAAGATTGGACGGACTGAAATGGCGTGAAGAAGAGAGACCGGCAATAGAATAAACCTGATTTATTTGCATATTTCGGCATAATTATTGCAGTATTAAATCTTTTTATCGTTATACAGAAACACAAAACAAAATGCGAAATATAGTAATAACGCTTATCATTCTTATCAGCTGCATTGGTGTCATAAAAGCTCAGGACAGCACGAGACTGGTACTGTCATTGGAGCAGGCTGAAAAATATGCCGTAGAACACAACAGAACTTTGCAGAATGCCAATTATGATGTGCAGAAAGCCCAGCGTGCACGCTGGCAGGCACTGGCCTCAATGCTGCCACAGGTAAATGCCAACTTCGACTATCAAAACTTCTGCGGCTATTCCATGAATTTCATGCAAGGAGTTTCAATCCCCATGAACCCATCCGGGACTCTCGGTGTCACGGCTTCAATGGCATTGAGCGGCGCTCAGATAGTCAACACACTGATGTCCGACATATCCATCGACATGCAGGATATCTCCCAAAAGCAAAGCGAGCAGAACATCATAGCCAACGTTGACAAACTATACTTCTCGACATTGGCAATGGAAAAAACTGTTGATTTGCTGACAGAAAGTTTAAACAATCTGAAAAGATTGCAGGAAATGACAGACGGGGCAGTGAAAGCAGGTGTTACCGAACAAACTGAATCCGACAAGATTTCAGTCCAGGTTGCAATGATGCAAAGTTCAATCAATTCTACAAACCGCTCCATCGAAATGCTTTACAACTCATTGAGACTTCAGTTGTGTACAGATGTCAACTGTGAGATAATACTTACTGACAATTTAGACAAACTGTTGAGCCTGGGTGAGATACAGGACCTCCTCAGCAAGGATTTCATTTTAGAGAACAACTATTCATACCAACTTCTCGAAAAAAATCTTGAGTTGTCAAAAAAGCAAATAACACTTTCAAAAATGAACTGTCTGCCGACAATAAGCGCATATTACCAATATTCAGCAAAAACATACTTCGGCAAGGAAGAAGGAATGAACATGACGCCTCCCAACATGGTAGGTGCCTCATTGTCAGTACCTTTATGGTCATCCCTGGCGAAAAAAAGTGCCGTTGAGCAAAGCAAACTGAATTACAAGACGACTGAAAACACCTTCAACGACACAAAGAACTCGCTTTTAGTACAGGACCATCAGTTGAGGTACAACGTCACATCAGCCTACGAGACATATCTCATACAGCAGGACAACGTTGATGTCACAAAAAGAGTATTCGACAATATCTCAAAAAAGTTCGAATATGGAAGGGCTTCAAGCCTTGAAGTCACCAACGCAAGCACAGACATCATCAATGCTCAGAACAACTATTTAAAAGCCCTGCTTGAACTTGTACAGGCACACATTGAATTAAGAACGTTACTTAACATATCCAAATAATGAAAAAAAAATATATCGCTCCATTATCATTTGTCCTGCTTGCAACGATACTTGTAAGTTGCGGTCAGAAAACATCAAAGGACACTACAGTTGAGGCTGAGAAGGCAGAACTCGTTAGAACTCAGGTCATTGAGAAAACCACAATAGCAAGAAACCTTAACATTACCACAACATTGGAAGGTTACGAAACCCAGAAAATATCCCCTTCCCTTACAGGCAGAATTGAGCACATCTATGTTGAAGTCGGCAACAAGGTAAGCAAAGGGGCTGATCTTATCAGAATGGATCAGAATCAATACAACACAGCAAATCTGACATTTCAGAATCTGAAGACAGAGTTCTCCAGGGTTGAGTCCCTGCGGGCTTCCGGGAACATCTCGGAGCAGACCTACGACCAGACCAAGCTTCAGTATGACCAGGCCAAGGAGTCGCTTGAATTTCTGAGGACAAACACATACATCAAAGCTCCTTTCTCCGGTGTGATTTCAGCCAAAAACTACGAGGACGGTGAGTTATACAGCGGGTCACCAATCCTCGTCCTCACACAGATAAGCACACTGAAGGCTTTTATCAACGTTCCTGAATCTTATTTCCCACTCGTCAAGGAAGGCATGAAGGCGACAGTCACATCAACGATATATCCGGATGAGACATTTCCAGCAACGGTGGAGACTGTCTATCCTACCATTGACGCCTCATCACACACATTTCAGGTAAAACTCCGCATTCCGAACAGCAGGGAACTTCTCCGTCCGGGTATGTATGCCAACACATATCTTGCACTTGGAGAAGTACAGACCGTCATAGTGCCTTATCAGTCGGTTCTTAAGCTCCAAGGCTCGAACAACAGATACGTGTTTCTCAACGACAACGGTGTGGCAAAACGAGTCGATGTCACTTTAGGCGACCGCTTTGATGATCAGATAGAGATAATATCCGACGGCATAAAGGAAAATGACGAGCTTGTCGTTGTCGGTCAGGCAAAGTTAGTTGACGGCAGAAAACTGAATGTCCAAAAATAAACAATTGATTATCTGAAAAATGAGTATATATAAATCTGCAGTTGACAAGCCCATCACCACACTGCTTATCTTCGTGGCAGTGTTCATCATAGGTTTGTTCTCTTTATCAAAACTTCCTATCGACCAGTTCCCGCAGATGGATCCGCCATATATTTCCGTAATGACTACATACGCCGGAGCCAACGGAAGTGAAATTGAAACCAATGTCACCAAAATGCTGGAGAACTCACTTAACTCAGTTGAGGGACTTAAGACCATAACATCATCTTCAAGGGATAACCTTTCCTTGGTATCCCTCGAATTCAAATGGGGCGAAAACCTCGATGAACGTGTCAACGATGTTCGTTCTGCCATAGATATGGTGTATGACAACCTTCCTGACGGATGTTCCAGGCCAACAATATTCAAGTTCAATTCAAGTTCCATACCTATTGCGCAGTATGCAATCACTGCAGATGAGAGTTATCCCGGACTCAACAAAATACTTGACGACAACGTGGTAACAGTGCTGAAGCAGATTGACGGTATCGGTACAGTATCAATTTCCGGTGCACCGGAAAGGTACGTGTATGTCGAACTTGACCCCAACAAAGTCGATGCATACAACCTCAGCGTCGAATTGATAGGCAATGCCATATCTTCCAACAACCTCAACTTAGCATCAGGTTCTGTGAAAATGGGCAAGGAACAGTATCAGATACGTGTTCAGGGCGAATATGTCGAAAGCAGTGAAATTGAAGACATTGTCGTCAGCACGACATACGACGGAAGGCAGATACATGTCCGCGACCTCGCCACAGTGCGTGATACCATCAAGGACGTATCTTTAGAAGAGAAAATCAACGGCAAGGACGGTGTCCGTCTGATTATCATGAAACAGTCGGGTGCCAACACAGTGCAGATATGCAATGATGTAAAGGACTTGCTTGCCACGATTCAGCCAAAATTACCGCCGGACATCAAAATCACACTTATCTATGACCAGTCGGAAGAAATCACCCATGCCATCAAAGGATTGGGAGAATCTATCTTCTATGCTTTGATATTCGTAGTATTTGTAGTCTTGTTCTTCCTCGGTCGCTGGCGTGCAACCATCATCATCGCACTGACCATTCCTATCGCCCTGATAGTGGCGTTCATTTATCTTTTAGCCACAGGCAGTTCTCTGAATATCATTTCTTTGTCATCACTGACAATCGCAATAGGTATGGTTGTGGATGATGCTATCGTTGTCCTTGAAAACATAACGAGGCACATCGAACGAGGCTCCAGCCCGAGAGAAGCTGCAATCTATGGCACCAACGAAGTGTGGGTGTCAGTAATCGCAACCACTTTAGTCATCGTGGCAGTTTTCGTACCTTTGACAATGTTGCCGGGAATGGCCGGTATTCTTTTCAAGGAGCTCGGCTGGATAATCACAATATGCGTCTGCACATCAACTACAGTGGCAATATCCTTAACCCCTATGCTTTGCTCAAAGCTGCTGAAGGCAAAAGACAGGATTTTTAATCAGACACCGTCGGAAGAAACGAAAAAGAAACGTATCACATACGAAAACACCGTGGTGCGTTTGCTTGACAATATAGACAAA
>JAFYJP010000052.1 GCA_017538085.1 Bacteroidales bacterium
GGTGACAAGCGATACAATGGCTTACATCAATGACCTCTTTCTGTCGGTGAATTTGAAGAAATATCTTAAGGATAAAGACATTATAATTAACAAGGTAACCATTGATGAAGGAGCGGTATATATTAATCTTGATGAATTTGCAAAGGAATCGGAAACTGAGAAGTCATCTTCATTTACACTTCCGAAGAATATTGATTTGCAGTCGCTTGATATCGATGGTCTGAAAGTGAAATTGGTTAGTCCGTCTCGTGAGCTTGATGCCTCTCTTGACGATTTGCAGCTAAAAGTTAAAGGCAATCTTACAGATACTGATGTAAAGGCTGACATTGACTTGATTGCAGACAATACCAAAATAGTAATTTATTCTGTTGTGTATGCCACATCTGCTGACGTTGCTATAAAAACGCCCGTAAACCTGACACTGACTGATAACGGAATAGAAAAGATTTCATTTGATAAGACAGCTCTGGCAATTAACGGTTTGATACTCGAATTGGCAGGTAATGTTGATATGAGTGATACTTCTAATATTGCTTTAAATATTGATTATCAACTTGATGAATGCACGGTTGACAGCATTTTAGCCTTGGTTCCTGAAAAATATCTGTCTTTTATGGATGATATGAAACTTGCCTGCCTTGTTACTTTGAAGGGTAATCTTAATGGTGCTTTCGGAGAAAAAGAAAAACCAGTATTGACAGCGGATATGACGGTCAAGGATGCTGATTTTTCATATAAGACACTTGCTACAAAGTTGAAAAATACAGACTTTAAGGTTTCAACTGTCATCGATATGAATAACATATCTGATATGGAACTTAATCTTAAGGATTTTTCGACTAATACTGATATGGGACCATTGAAAGCATCTGGAAAGATAAGTGACCTTTTGGGTGATATATTGTGTGATTTGACTGTAGATGCAAATCTTGACCTGAAGAAATGTCTTGTTTTCGTGAAAAATGATGTTGGCTTGCAGGCTGCTGGCAGGGCAAAGGTTGGTTTGAAGAAACTGAAATTGAATGTCAGTGAAAGCCGTAAATCGAACTTCAGCAACGCTATTGCAGACGGAACCATTGTAATTGACGGTTTGAATGTGAATTTGAAGGACAACATCTTTGCAAACAGTGATAATGTTTCGGTGAAGGTCGTTTTTCCCGGGACTGACAACAAGTATTTCAGGGATTTTATCGATTTGGGCATCAATAGTGACAACTTGACTGTTAAGCTGATTTCAAACAAGATAGATGCAAATCTCAGTGATGCCGATATCCAGTTGGCTTTGTCGGATGTGGTTCATCCCGTAAATGATTCATATTATGTGAATTGTACCTTTAAAATGTCGAATCTCGATGGCACCTTGGATACTATTTCACTCGTAACGGTCAATCCGAATGGAAATTATGTGCTTTTCCCGTCCGAAAGAAACAATCAGAATTCAGCTAATAAGCTGTCGTTGAAGACCAATTCGATGAAATTGGATTTGGGAAGCACATACAAACTTACTGCTCAGACAGTTGGTCTCCGCGGACAGTATGACAAAGACAGCACTCAGACCAACATTCTCAGCAGGTGGAATCCTGATGTCGATATAAATCTTAAGGAGGCATTTGTGACGCTGGCTAATGATTCCGTAATCAGAATCAAAACTTTGCAGTCGCATCTTAATCCTGACAGATTCAAGATAGGTAACAGCGGCTTTTTCGTCAATAATTCATCATTTAACCTTTATGGCGACTTATACAACATGAATGGGTATCTTGATAATAAGGAGCTTCTGAAAGGTGAGTTTAATTTTACATCTCCATACGCTGATATTAACCAGCTTATAGACTTTATCAATGGTTTTGTTGTGAAGGATACTGTAGATATTGCTGATGAAAACATTGATAAGGAGGCAAATCCGTTCATTGTGCCGCATGGGGTTGATTTTGTGTTGAATACAAATGTGAGGAAGGCAAAATACAATACTACTGGCATTGAGGACCTTGGTGGCAAACTGTATATAAATGATGGGGATTTGATATTGGAGCAGATGGCTTTTACTTGTAATGCTGCGAGGATGCAGCTTACAGCATTGTATCGTTCACCGCGCAAGAACCACCTGTTTGCAGCGTTGGACTTCCATTTGCTTGACATCAGCATAGCCGAGCTTATTGATATGATACCTGACATTGATACTGTCTTTCCCATGTTGAAGTCTTTTTCCGGGAACGGTGAATTTCATATTGCAGCAGAGACTTATCTTACAGAAAATTATTCGCCTAAGTTGTCAACGCTTAAAGGAGCGGCTGCATTCAGCGGCAGGGACTTAGTAGTTCTTGATAGTGAGACTTTTAACACTATTGCCCAATACTTGCAGTTCAACAATAGGGAATACAACAAGATTGACAGTCTGTCTGTTGAGGCGACAATATTCCGTAATGAAATAGATGTTTATCCTTTCATGGTATCTATGGACAAATATTCGGCTATAATAGGCGGTCGTCACACGCTTGCCAATACTTTTGACTACAACATATCCATGATGGATCCTGTTTTATTGCGTGTCGGGGTGGATATCAAGGGTAAACTTGGTGATTTGCAGATAATTCCTACAGGCAGAAAATACAAGGACTTATATCGTCCTGAGAAGCAGAACGTTGTTATGCAGCGTACGCTCACGCTTAAACAACTAATCAGCGATTCGTTGAAAAAAAATGTGAAACCGTAGCAGCTTTGTAGGGCTGTCGTACCACGGCAGCCGCATTGTTCGTATCACGGCATCCACCTTGTAATGGCTGCCACAATGCTTCGATATGCTCAGCAACCATGTGACAGCCCTACAATGTGCCAACTCTACAATGGACGCAATTATTCCACCACATATTTCCGCGTAGCATGCAGCACCAGCGTTGTGGCTTTTTTGTAAGCAGTACAAGCAAGCTCCCGGAAGTGTCATTTTTTCCCCGAAAATCTATTCTACTTTTCCCCGAAAATCTATTCTACTTTTCCCCGAAAAACTTTTCTACTTTTTCCCGAAAAATTTTTCTACTTTTTCCCGAATTGATTATTTTTGCCTCAGAAATCGCTTGATATGGAAGGATATAAACATAGAATAGCAGATGCCCTGCTGGAACGGAAACTCAAAGGAAACGGAGCTGTCGTAATAGAAGGCCCTAAATGGTGCGGAAAAACCACCACAGCCGAGCAATTGGCCAAAAGCGTCATATACATGGATGATCCGGACAAGATCACCGAACATATAACCATGGCAAACATCCATCCCAGGGATTTACTCATAGGAGACAATCCACGACTACTGGACGAATGGCAAATCGCTCCTCAGCTTTGGGATACCATCCGTTTTGAAGTGGACCATCGGAAAGGCCAGGGCCACTTCATCCTCACCGGCTCCTCCGTTCCCATCCAGGAAGACGAGGACGAAGACATACCGGAGAATCAGAAGATACGTCACTCCGGGACCGGTCGGTTTGGCTGGCTGCGGATGCGCCCCATGTCACTTTGGGAATCCGGAGAATCCAATGGCACCATCAGTATGAAGGATCTCTTCTCCACCCCCGAAATGATTTATGCCAAAACTGCGCTCACACGGGAAGACATCGCATACCTTATCTGTCGCGGTGGCTGGCCCGAAGTTCTTGAAATGGACAAGGAAATCGCTTTAGACAAAGCCTTCGATTATGTCGATGCCATTGCCGAGCGGGATATGTCCCGGGTAGATAAGACTAACAGAAGTCCGGAAAGAGTACGCAGACTGATGCGCTCCTATGCCCGCCATCAAGCATCCCAGGCCACATTTGAAACTATGGCGGAAGACATGCGAGCTAATGAGACCCAAGCGTTGGACACAGATACCATCGCATCATATATCACGGCTTTGCGCAAACTCTTTGTCGTGGAAGAGTCGGAGGCTTGGAATCCCAATCTTCGTAGTAAAACGGCCATCCGGACATCCAATACCCGGTATTTCACAGACCCTTCCATTGCATCGGCCAGTTTGGGATTAGGGCCGAATGATCTCTTGAACGATTTCAACACTTTCGGTCTCCTGTTCGAGACGCTTGCTGTCAGGGACTTGAGAACTTATGCCGATGCTCTGATGGGGAAGGTTGCCCATTATCGCGACGTGACAAACCTTGAATGCGATGCTGTTGTCCATTTGCGTGACGGGAAATATGGTCTTGTGGAGATCAAGATAGGCGGTGACAATCTCATTAACGAGGGCGCAGATTCTCTTAAGAAGCTCCAGGGTAAAATTGACACCACCAAGATGAAGAAACCCTCCTTCCTGATGGTGCTCATCGGCATCGGTGAAATTGCCTACCGCAGGGACGATGGCGTGTACGTGGTTCCACTTGGCTGCTTGAAAGATTAAGGACACCCTTCTTTGTACGGCTTCGACTACCGCCGCTTTAACCGCCATATTGGCGAAATAGAGTGTATCTATGTGCTTGATTTCTTCAAGCAACTATGGGCTGATGGGGTATAACGAGGTCAGGTAGCACCATCGTTGAGGCGTTTTTGTTATAACGACAAGCTCCCAGAAGTGTCATTTATTTTTAGGGTAAGCCACCCCATCCTAATTCCATGCATTTGGCAACTTGCAGGAGGTTGGGATGGGGTGGCTACAGAAATCTCCAAATGTTTAATTAAGTGTGTGAACTGGTGCAAACACCGAACTGCAATGGAAATCATTGCCGCCTTCAACACCTGCATCTTTACCTTTAGCTTTGGTTATTGTAAGATATATGGTATCATCGTTCGTATAGAGTGTGCCGAAACTAATGTAACCATTTATCACAATGTTCCCGTCCGAAATGCCAAGGCATTTAGCAACCTTGTTCTGTACATCCTTGGGCAAAGAAATCAAATATTCACCAAATGTGCTGTTATTTGATTTCTTACAGGAATAGGTTTCTCCTGCAACAACGGTTTCACCGTTACACTCAATGCTGATTTTGTTGTTGTCTTCAAAAACCAGGATAAGACTTTGGGTGGTTTCGGGATGGATGACACCGACAACGCCACCCACCGAGGTTTGGTGCCATTGCCATGAGCCTTTCAGTTGTGGCACCTGTTCAATCAAATCGATTTTTTCACACGAGCAGAACGCAAATAAAGCGATAACTGCGATTAAAACTATTTTTTTCATCACGTATTTATTTAGTGTTTAATTATTATTTTTGCATTATTCACAGAACGTCCGTTGGCTACCACATTGATTAAATACAATCCATTGGGCAAATGATCAGTGTCAATGGATACTATTTTGTTTCGAACAAAATCTTTTACAGCCAAAACTGGCTCCCCCTCCTCTTTTTCAAAATAGTACCAATAATGGGGTCATTTAGATTTTTGAATTGGGCATTGGTTTCCATCGCAAACAGGCAATCCCTTAAATCGGTCGAAATCCAAGTCAAGTCGATAGATTGAATCGAAATCAACGGATTGGATGCTGTCGAAGTCGATTTGCCATAACTGTGCGGTCTCGATGGCCGAACCCGAATTTGGGGTAGTGGTCAACCGCTTCAGGACACGGTTGTCTTTACTGACGATATACTCACACGGTAGACCGAAATTGCCAGTCACTATAGGGCCATTTGTGAAGATATGGTTGGTCAGATTGTTTAGAATTTGCAAATTGGCGTTCTTCCCCTGGCTCTGGTTGTCGAATTGAGGGCTATCGTCAAGAAAACACAATACTTTGCCATCATACAATCCAAATCGTTCCAACTCATCACGGCAAAACCTTATGCCACCAGTGCTCTCACTGATAAAGTAGAACTTCACATCGTCTCGCTGCTTGGCGTATGCTGGTGTATAAACTCTCTTTAAATGCTCCATGCAAGCACCACAACTTGTGCTGTAAATCATCACGATTTTGTAATGTGTTGTGTCAGAAATTATCAGATGCTTCAACTGGTCTGCATCCAAGCACTCAATGAAGTCATGTTTCTTGGCATATCGTTCGTTCCATCGGTTAGGAATGGCTACTTGAACTACACAAGATTGGAATAACATCATAATAAGCAAAGTAGCAAGAATTTGTACTTTCATGTTTATTGTTTTTTTAATTCATATCATGCCTGCAAAATTAGTGAAAATCTGTCAAACTCAATCAAAAATCTCTTCCTTTCAGTAGTGGATGCCGACATTTGTAGGGCTGTCGTACCACGGCAGCCGCATTGTCAATTCGTCTGTAA
>JAFYJP010000053.1 GCA_017538085.1 Bacteroidales bacterium
CACAGCCGCCGAAACCTCCGCCGGTCATCCTGGCACCTATCACTCCGTCGATTTCCACTGCAGACTCAACAATTGTATCGAGTTCAATTCCTGTCGCCTCGTAATCATCCCTGATAGAAGCATGAGCCTCAACCAAAAGTTTACCTACCTACTGCAAGTTATTGTCTTTCAAAGCATGATACGTCTTAAAGACTCTTTCGTTCTCAGAAACCACATGCCTCAGTCTTCTGAATAAAACATCATCGTTTATAAGAGTACGATACTCTCCTATCTCCTCGGACTTCAGGTCACAAAGACAATCAATTTCACGCACACCGCCTATAATTTTCTTCAGCTCAAGACATTGGTTGAATCTTTCATTGTATTTTGAATCGGTAAGTTTACGGACTTTGTTGGTGTTCACAACCACAACCACATTGTCACCGAGATTGAAATCTGCGTAAGAATAATCTAAAGTATTGCAGTTCAGCAAAATGGAATTGTTTTTCTTACCGAATCCAACTGCAAACTGGTCCATGATGCCACAATTAACTCCAACGAAGTTGTTTTCACAATCTTTTGCCATTTTCACGAGGTCAAGCAAATCCATACCGGAATGGAGCAAATCATTGAGGGCAACTGCGGTGACGAGTTCAACCGATGCTGAAGAGGACAAACCGGCTCCCGATGGAAGATTCCCATAATAATAGAAATCACATGCAGGCAAACGGAATCCTTTTTCTGCAAACAGGGCGATAATCCCCAAAGGATAATTAACCCAAAGCCCTTTTTGCAAAGGAGTTAAATTATTCACATCAACTTTCACTTCATGAGGTTCATAATTATCCGTCGCAAACATATAGCAACTGCCGCCATTAGGTTTAATGGACAGATAAGTGCCCAAGTTGATGGCAAACGGCAGCACATAACCTCCGCAATAATCGATATGCTCCCCGATAAGGTTCACGCGTCCCGGGGCAAAATAGTCAAAAACATCCGGTCGTTTCATATTCTTAATCTATTTGATATCAGTTAATTGTATTTCATATACAAGCGTGTTGTTGGTTGAAATTTTTTTCAGGTCGCCGGTTACACCGTATGCAAGATAAGACGGAACGATAAACCTTGCCTTATCTCCGACATGAAGCATAAGAATCCCCTCTTCCAGACCGGAAGTTTCATCGGAATGCGACAGCTGAAATATCTTCACCCCGTCATTTTCGGAAGAATATACAAGCTGCCCGTTGAGAAATTTCACGGTATAATCGAGTACTACTATATCGTTTTTTTGGACCTGTCTGCCGTTTCCATGTTTATAAATCATGTATCTGAGCCCTGTAGGTGACTCGAGCATATCCCAATTATATCGTTCGATGAAATCGTTAATCTGGATTTTTTCCTTCCTCATAGCCTCTTTGTGAGCATCAAAGAGGATTTCGGAATCAATAGTGTGGTATTGTTCCGCGACATCGGTTTCAGCTTGTTCCCCGTTACGATTATGGCATGAGGGGAACAGCAATAATGCGAAAAGGATTACCGTAACATTCAGAATACTTCCGGAATGTTTTTCAAATAAATATCTACACATTCTTCAAGGGACTTGTTGTAAACGGAAGCGCCGGAAGCATTAGGATGGCCGCCACCGTTGAAATATTTGCTTGCAAACTCATTGATTCTAATCTTTCCTTTAGAACGTAACGAAATTCTGATTAAATTATTATTTCGTTGGACAAAAGAAGCAGCGACTTTCACTCCCTTAATATTTAGAGCATAATTTATGACATTCTCAAGATATCCAGGCTTATAATGATATTCTTCCAACTCCTTGACACTCAAAGAATAATATGAAACCATTTCATTATTCACTTTAACAAGTTTCAGTTTCTTGTCAAGGACATATCCAAGCAGTTGTGTCCGCTCGTATGGATAGTTGTTGAAAAGCAGTTCGTGAATTTTTTCTACTTCAGCGCCAAGGGTCAGCAATTCAGCCACCACATAATATGTGGAAGGAGTGTCGCAACTATAGCTGAAAGAGCCTGTATCGCCAAGAATACCGGCATATAACGCATTTGCAATACACGAGTCAATTGAATCAACACTGATGAGCGACAGCAAGGTAAACAGCAGTTCTGAAGTAGAAGAAACCGACATGTCACGCACAACAAAGTCGAAGTCATCGCATATTTGAGGATGATGGTCTATATTGACTTTAATTGCATCCGACTTTTCAAACAGGGGGCCGTACATAGCAATGCGAGATGAATCAGCCAAATCCATGCAGATAACAAGATCGGCGTCGTTGAAAATCCTTTCGCCGCCTTTTTGGAAGTCGTCATCAATCAAATACTTGTCACGTTCACCTTCAATCATCCATTGAAGATGGTCAGGCAGTTCATCCGGTATGATATAATGGATTTCAGCATTATGAATTTTAGCGAAATAGTTGTCATAGAATTTCTGCATAGCGACAAGTGAACCAACAGCATCAGGGTCAGGTGACTTATGCACACACACCACAATCGAACGAGCACCTAAAATATATTTCTGAAAATTATTTGCCAAATCCTGATTCATTTTTTGCTGAAATTTGGCGCAAAATTATCTGAAAAAATCAATTATAAAACAATATTTTGAAATTTTTATCATGCAATTCCAACATGCACCTTGTTACTTTTGTAAACAAACACCACTCTTGCAATGTTTACTTTTGTAACATAAATTAATTGTAAAAATGTAATGCAATATCAAATTTATTATTTACTTTTGTAACCAAAACAAAAGCGGCAATACATATAGTATCATGATTACAAGAATAAACAAGGTTATGGAGGCGAAAAAGCTCAGCCCGACTCAATTTGCAGCTGCCATAAACATACAGCGTTCAACGTTGTCACACATATTGTCGGGACGAAACAATCCGAGTCTTGACTTCATTATC
>JAFYJP010000054.1 GCA_017538085.1 Bacteroidales bacterium
AGCGGTGTAAAGTATGATTGTGTCGCCGGTAATCTGGTTTTTGCCGGTCCAGAGAGCAGGGGAGTTGAACAGCTTCACGCACGAATCGGCTTTGTATGCCACCATTGAATCGCATACAGCCTGGAAATCCTTGTGTATCAGTCTGACATGATTGTAGGCACTTATATCAATGAGCGTGCTGTCAAAGGTCGCACGAATGGTGTCTGCCAAGATGTACATCGTATCTTTTTCAGTGAGATACCTCACTTTTGAATTTCCGCTAATGAATCCGTAGCCGTCTTCCTTGTTGAATTCAATGTAGTCTGACCACGAGGTGATTTTGTTTGTGGTGTCGATAACTATCACGTTTTCATATCCTTCCGCATAAACTCTTTTGTTTTCGTAATAAAGGCTGTCGGAGAACAGGATGTAGTTGTCGTAATGAATTTCCACGCTGTTGTTGAAGGACCCCTCATCTGTTTCAAGATAGTATTTGCCTGAACGACAGAACATGGTGTTGTCCTTGTTGAATATTGTAGTCGAGTCAATGGCTGTAACTACCTTTCTGTCAACATTGTAGAGCATGGTGTCGGATTTAAGTATGTAGTCGGGATTGGTGATGACAATGTCCTTGTGGAATGAGAGGTTGCCGGTGCTGGTATTGTAGATGCCATCAACGCTTACGAGTTTGTTTTCTCCGTTGGTGATTGTTGCCCCGGAGTCGTAGTAGGCTGTATGAGTGTTTCTGTTGAAAGTCAGTTGCGATGTGATAAGTGTTGTTGATGGGTCAACGAGCCTGACATTTCCACGGATATAGGCTATTTTTGTGTTTCCATTGTAGGTCAGATAGTCACCGTATAGGTTGATGGTGTCATTGTCAATGATGCGGACGTTGCTGTATGCTTCCACGGTGTTGGTTGCCTTGTAGAGCAGTGCTGTGTCACAGAGCAGGTAAGCCGAATCGTGTTGCAGGATAACGTTGCCTACAATGAATTGTGAATTTGCATTTAAATCTTTTGAATAGAACCATCTGTCAGCCTGAATAAGCTGTATTTCTGTCTTGTTTGGTGGCGTGTCGGTTTGAGCCGTCAGACCGCACGGCACTATAAGGCAGGTTATCAGTGCGATGACGACGGATGTTCTGTTCAGATTAAGCATTTGCCAGTCATTGCTTTAGGAATCTCAAGTCCCATCATGGTCAGTATGGTCGGTGCAACATCGCAGAGACGACCGTTATCGACATGTTTGAACCTGTCTGATACTATGATGCAAGGGACAGGATTCAGTGAGTGAGCTGTATTCGGTGTGCCGTCATCGTTAACAGCATGGTCGGCATTGCCGTGGTCGGCGATGATAACCATTTCATAATCATGCTTTAATGCGGCTTCAACCACTTCCCCTACACATTCGTCAACAACTTTTACAGCCTTTACGATTGCATCATAGACTCCTGTATGTCCGACCATGTCACCGTTTGCAAAATTCAGACATATAAAGTCGGCACTTTCATCATTGACTTCCTTGATGATAGCGTCTTTCACTTTGTATGCGCTCATTTCAGGTTTTAAGTCGTAAGTCTTGACTTCCTTAGGTGAAGGAATCAGAATTCGTTTTTCACCCGGGAATTCGGTTTCCACACCGCCATTGAAGAAGAACGTAACATGAGCGTATTTCTCGGTTTCGGCTATCCGAATCTGTCGAAGTCCGTTTTTTGATACCGTTTCACCGATAGTGTCGGTTACAGACTCTTTGTCGAAGATGATATGCAGACCCGTGAATTTGTCATCGTATGGAACCATGGTTACGCCATAAAGTCCCTTTATCGTCAAAAGCCCTTCATCAGGAAGGCTTTGCTGCGTCAGCACGTTGACAATTTCGCGCATTCTGTCGTTACGGAAATTGAAGCATACGAGGACATCATCTTCCTTGATTAAACCTACCGGCTGGCCATACTCGTCAACTATGACTGTAGGAACAATGAATTCGTCAGTTTTATCATTGTTATATGAATTGCTGACAGCTTCAGAGGCACTGTGTGCTTTGTTGCCGATTCCGTGAATCATTGCGTCATAGCCCATCTTTATTCTGTCCCAGCGTTTGTCTCTGTCCATAGTGTAGAATCTGCCGGCAACGGTGGCTATCTTTGCGGAAGTGTTTTTAATGGCTTCTTCCAGTTGTGTGATATATTTTATTCCACTGGTTGGAGCAGTGTCGCGACCGTCTGTGAGAGCGTGGATATAAACCTTGTCGAGGCCGAATTGCCTGGTCATCTCACATAATTTGATCAGATGTTCTTCAGACGAATGCACGCAGCCATCCGATACAAGCCCCATGAAATGTACCGCTGCATTGTTGGCTTTTGCGTAGTTGAATGCATCAGTAAGGGTTTTGTTGGACAATATACTGTCGTCATTGCATGCATGATTGATTTTGACAAGATCCTGATAGATTATTCTGCCGGCACCGATATTGGTGTGGCCGACTTCTGAGTTGCCCATTTGGCCTTCGGGGAGACCAACTGCCTCACCACAGGCAATAAGCTGTGAATTGGGATATCTGGCATATAATCTGTCTAAATTCGGCGTGGGAGTCACACTTATGACATCGTCTTTTTTGCCGTCACCGATGCCCCAGCCGTCAAGTATCATTAAAAATGCTTTTTTCATTCTATCTTATTCTGAAAATATATTTTGTAACATCGTTCCAAGTTGCTAAAAGCAGTAGCGCAAATAGGATAATCCATCCTATTGTGTTTGCCTTTTCCAAGAACTTGTCGCTCGGTTTTTTGCCGGTAATCATCTCATAGATTATGAGAATTGCGTAACCACCGTCCAATGCTGGTATTGGCAGCACGTTCATTATTGCGAGAATAATCGACAGGAAGGCTGTGAGACGCCAGAATGAATACCAGTCCCACGTTCCCGGGAAGATATTTGCTATGGAAATGAAACTGCCGATGGATTCGTACCCTTTGGCTTTAGGCAGGAACAGCAGTTTCAGACTCTTCACATAACTGCCCATCTGTGTGAATGCCTGTTTGCATCCGGCAGGTATTGCTTGTGCAAAAGAGTAGTCCTTCTGTTTGATTTCGAAAATGTTGGTGGTGTTTGCATATACACCGACAAGTCCATCGTCAGAAACTTGAACGGGATAGCTTAGTGTGTCAGAGTCTCTTACAATTACAATGTTAACCGTCTGCCCTTTGCTGTTGGTTATTATTTCTTTAAACTGGTCGAAATATTCAGACGTCTGTCCATCAACAGAGATTACTTGGTCATCGACTGCAATTCCGGCGTTTTTGGCAGGAGAATCCTCTGAAAATCCGCCTACTACAAACGGTATTCTCGGTGCGATGAAAGATAAGTTTGTGGCTTTCATCAGCTTTGCGAGTGATTCTTCTGAAACTTCTATATCAAGTTGCTGACCGTCCCTGAGAACCTGTATGGTTTTGGCCTGGTCGATGAGTATTTTGCTCGGAATAGCGTAGAAGTCTTCAACTTCCTCATTGTCAACGCTCAAAATGTAGTCGCCATTGCGCAACCCCATTTCATAACCCAATGAATCGACGGCAATACCATATTTTACACTTGAGTTTGGCAGATACGCTTCTCCATAATGTGAGAGTAGTCCGATGTATATTGCCATGGCAGTTAGGACATTCATGATAACACCTGCGAGGATGATTATCAGACGCTGCCATCTTTTCTTCGACCTGAACTCGTATGGCTGAGGC
>JAFYJP010000055.1 GCA_017538085.1 Bacteroidales bacterium
TCTAAGTTTGAATAATTTCATTATATCCTTATAATCAACATGTTAGCGATTTTTGTTTTAAATTTTGGGTGAATCGCTCCACCTTTTTTCGTACTTTTGTGGCATGTTTGTACGTAAAAGAAGGAATCGGTCAGGCAGCACCAGCGTTGTGGTAATAGACAAGAGTTCAGGGAAGCCGAAAGAACTTGTCTGTATCGGCATATCTTCTGACGCACAAGAAATAGAGGATTTTGTCTATAAAGGGAAGGAGTGGATTATGCGTCACGGCGGGCAGTCGGTTCTTGATTTCGATGGAGTTGGGGAGTCCATCGCCCGAGTGGACGAGATGCTTGACAACATTGAATCCGCAGCCATAAACGGGACACAACTTATTCTCAACAAAGTATATGATTTGGTCGGATTCGATGCGGTATCCGACGATGTGCTGCGCAATTTGGCAATTGCCCGCATCTGCCAGCCAGGGAGCAAAATGGCCACAGCGGCCTATCTGAAGGCATATTACAAGGAGGATATCAACCATTGGCAGATATACCGCTATATGGACAAGCTGTACAACACGCAGCAGGAGGCTGTCCAGAGTGTCAGTGTAGCCCACACGATGAGAATATTGGGCGGACAGATTGGATTGATGTTCTATGATGTGACTTCTCTATACTTTGAGACGCCTTCCCGAGACGACTTGCGCCAGCCGGGGTTTTCCAAGGATGGCAAGACAAGCGAGTCGCAAATCATCCTCGGATTGCTCGTCAGTGCAGGAGGATACCCTCTCTCTTATGCGGTTTTCAACGGCAGTCAATATGAGGGTCGTACAATGATACCCATCATTGATGACTTCAAGCAGAGGTTTAACCTCAAGGATTTTGTCGTAGTGGCAGACTCCGGACTGATGTCCAAGACCAATATCAGGCTGCTGAAAGAAGCCAGATACAAATACATCATTGGTGCTCGCTTGCGCAATGAAAGCGAGTCCGTGAAAAGTTGGGTGCTTTCTCTGGATAAGGCAGACGGACGGATATACGAACGTCACTGCGACAAAAATGAAAGGCTTATTGTGGGGTATTCCGCAAAGAGGGCTGCAAAAGAGG
Organism: Bacteroidales bacterium; assembly: GCA_017538085.1. Lineage (GTDB taxonomy): Bacteria > Bacteroidota > Bacteroidia > Bacteroidales > BM520 > RGIG7150. The sequence continues at coordinate 1,086 of JAFYJP010000055.1, forward strand.
CCCATAATCGGGAGCAAGGCATTGAGAAGCTGCGCAAGCGCTATGCCACTGGTTCTTTGACCAAGGACAAACTGAGCAAGCATGGGTACAACAAGTTCCTGGAAATCAGCAAGGGTGTTCAAGTAGTCATCAATCAGGACAAGGTTGACTTTGATGCCCGTTGGGATGGCTTGAAAGGATATAGGACTAACACGAAATTGCCTGTTCAGACCGTAATTGAGCAGTACCATGGCCTCTGGGTCGTGGAAAGGGCCTTCAGAATATCAAAGGGTAATTTGGAGATGCGGCCAATCTTCCACTTTACAGAAAAACGCATTGAGGCTCATATCTGTATATGCTTTGTCGCTTACAAGATATATAAGGAACTGGAAAGGATCATCCAAAAAACAAAACTCAACTTGAGTGTTGACAAAGTCTTGGATATTGCCAAAACGCTCATAACACTACAGGTGAAGATACCTGGCACAAACCGGTTCAGGACCAGAACCTTGTTCCTCACTCCAGAGCATAAATCTCTACTGCCACTTTTTGAATGTCTGGGTATAGAAATCCAAAATGGGTGAATCTTCGCCAAAGTCAGGAAATCCAACCGATACGCCACATCAACGGGAGTCTGCTTCTCTAAGAAAGCAATCATATAGATGGGTAGATACAACACTTTTCCGTCTTGATAGACATTATCATTAGTGAACGCCAAGGCTTGCGGTATACATCAAAAAATTATAGTTTCACAATCTTTTGAATTGAAATTCCATTAATAGTATTGACTTTCAAAAGATAAATACCTTTGTTCAACTCATCAATATGGCATTGTCTGTTGTTGATGGCGATTTTCTTTACCAATCTTCCATCCATAGAGAAAATGTCTATTTCTGTCATGCCGTCACATTCCACGATGAAATTGTCCGAGCTGGGATTGGGATAGACAAGGACTTGGCTCGCAAGCAACTCTTCTACCCCATCATGATCGGGTACCTGTTGGATGGCAGCCAAAGCATCAATACGGCCAACACCTGTGATGTTGCTTTTGTGATCGCTTAATTTCAAGGAAGTCTCCTCAATGATGCGACAGATGTCGGATGGTGTCAACTCTGGATTTTTAGACAACATCAATGCGATGACGCCAGCAACACATGGCGTAGCCTGTGAAGTGCCATCCATCGTGCAATAGCCGTTGGTGGTCAGATAGTCCAACGACTTGATTCCTACTCCAGGTGCACAAATATCAGGACGAATCAAACCAATGCCGGGGTCGTAGGCATAGTCACCAAATTCAGTGTTGGTCCAAGTGACAGGGCCTTGTGAAGTGAAATCGGCAGCCTGGTCATTGCCATTCACAGCTCCAACAGCAATCACGCAACTCAGTGCACCAGGGTTTTCCAATTGGTCAGGATCGAGGTAAGGCGGCGGACAACTTGCGGGAACACGAACGTTGTTTGGAATGGGATAGAGAAGCTGGAGTATGTAGAGACCTTCGTTGCCAGCGCAAACAACAGCCACGATGCCGGCATTCAAAATGGAGACACAGGTGCGGCGCAACAATTCGCGGTCCGAGATTTCCGAATTGACCATGCCTACGGACATGCTGATGAGGTCGCAACCATGTTCAACCGACCACTCCATTCCGCCAGCGATGTTGACGGAGCCGCCAAAGCCATCGGCAGCAATGCTTTTGACACACATCAGGGTGGCATCTGGTGCAATTCCTGTCAAGGAGCCTGCCGTACCGTCACCCACCACCGTTCCGGCGCAGTGGGTGCCATGACCTTTATCGTCCATCGGATCGTCATCACCATTGACGACATCGTATCCGTGGTGTGGGAACTCCTCGCCGCCATCCCAAAGGTGGTCAGCCAAATCGAGGTGGTTATAATTGACACCCGAATCAAGGACTGAAACAATGACGCCCTCGCCCGTGTAACCCAACTCCCAAACCTTGTCAGCGTTCACCTGAAAGACGTTTGGTGTGATTTCGCGCGAAGCGGAAGAAGGTCTTGCAGCTTCAGTCTCGGGAATGAGGTTTTCCTTGTGGTCGAAGCCAATCATCTCAATATCATTGCGTTGTGCAATTTCAAGGATAGCCGATTTCGTGGCAGAAAAGTATAACGCATTGGCCGACCAAAGCATTTTTGACTCCGAAGCCAAACCTTTTTGTTGCATCTCAGCCAAACTTTGCTTCAAATCGTATTGCGAAGCCTCGGAAAAGGCTTTTAATTCGCCAACTACAAAATCCCGACGCGCAATGCGATTAGGGCAACAATCAGCTTGTTGGTTCAATTGTGTTCGGTCGCATTGCGCCTTCATTAGGACGATGACTGGAATCTTCTCATTCTCTCCGCAACGGTTCAACTCTTCTTGCAAAGCCCGGTCAATGATAGCTTGGGCAGGACAAATGACTGCCATTAAAACTAAGGATAAAATTAAAACAATTCTTTTCATGATTTCTTGGTTTTTATTATTTTCTGGTGAATAATCGCATCTTGTTTCTTGATTTGAAGGAGATATATTCCTTCTTCAAGATTGTTGATTTGTTCTGTATCGTTGCAGGTTGGGATACTGCGGACTAATGTACCATCAAGGGAAAAGACTTGGATTTGGCGCATACCTTCGCAGGTCACAGTGAAACTGCCTGAACTTGGATTGGGATAGACAAAAGCCTCTTGCCTTGATTCGTTTATTCCATCATAATCAACGGCTTGGACGGAAGCGTAGGCATTCAGCAGTCCAGAGCCGAAGTCGTTACTCTTATGTTCTGTCAAAGGCGTTGCGTTGCACTCCAAAATCTCTCCAATTTGTTCAGGCGTGAGTTCCTTGTTTTTCGAGAGCATCAAGGCAATGGTACCTGTGACCAATGGTGTGGCCATGGAGGTACCGTCCATCAGGGTATAGCCGTCGGTTGTGGTGTAATCCAGCGACTTTATTTGCACTCCAGGGGCGCAAATATCGGGACGAATGAGACCGATTTCTGTCGGACTGCCTGCAGTGTAGGGGTAGTCACCGTATTGCGGGACATCAGTCCACTGAGAAGGTCCTTCTGAGGAGAATTCAGCCACTGCGTGGTTGTAATGTACAGCGCCCACGCTGATAACGCAGCAGGTGCCGCCAGCGTTGACCCTTTGATCTTCGTGGAGATAAGGAGGCGGGCAATCGGCCGGTGTGGTGATGTTATTAGGAGGAGGAACTATCCACTGAAGTTGCCTAATATTGCCTGCACTCACGCCTGCCACGATGCCTGCAGCCAAGGCATTGTCACAGGCTTGGCGCATCATGAGTTTTTGTGCGGCAGAAGGTTGAGGCCGTCCTAACGACATATTTATCACATCAGCGTCGTGTTCCACTGCAAACTGCATGGCAGCTGCCCACACGGCTTCGTCACCTGTGCCGTCGCTATAGAAGGCTTTCAGTACCATGATGGTGGCTTCGGGTGCGATGCCTGTTTGAGACCCTGAAGCACCTGTTCCACAAAGCGTTCCTGCAACATGGGTGCCATGCCCTTGTTCGTCATACGGGTTGTTGTTATTGTTAGCAAAGTCGTAGCCGTGGTTAGGATATTCGGAGCCTCCATCCCAGAGACGACCAGCAAGGTCAGCATGGTCAAATCGGACGCCCGTGTCAATGAGAGCGATGAGGATACCTTGGCCCCTATAGCCTAGTTCCCATGCCTGCGGCGCATTGACTTGTAGCAGGTTCTCCGTGATTTCACGTCCGTCGCCTCTTGTAGCCGGCATGGCTTCTGCCTCCTCAATCCATTTGGTTGATTCACAATGGTAAATCGTAAGGATGTCGTTGCGTTGCGCCAAGTCGTTGATGGCAGCTTTGGTAGCCATGCAACTGATGGAGTTAACAATCCATAATGGACGGATGTCGTCCACCATGCCGTTTTGCTCCATCTCGCGAAGAAGACTCATCACATCGGCTTGCGAAACTTCGGCTTGACGTTTCAATGTTTCAATGACGAAGGCTTGGCGTGTCTTTTTGCTGTTAAAATTCATGGCTTCCAACTTTAGAGTTGTAAGGTCAGACTGTTCCCGCATCAAGATGTTTATTTTAATGGTCTCGCAGTTACCAAGTCGGTTCATCTTATCGAGCAAATCTTGGTCGATGACAGATGTGTTGGCATAGCATGATACGCTAAAAGCCATTGCCAATACAATCAATAATGATTTTATCATATTCAGTTGTGGACAGAAGCCGCATGAATAGGCCGTGATTTTGTTTTTACTATTTTTTTCCATGTCACAAAGATAGTTAAAGCTCAGAAAAAGTGATAGTTAAAAATTTGAAAAAGTTCACTCCACATGGCCGAGCCAGTCAACCTCGAGATAGGCAATCTCGTAATAAGGGATTGTCCAAGCGGAGCAATTGCAACGGTTTTCGGAAATTTAAGAAAACAGACTATTTTCTGAGAAAATAGACTATCTTTGTCAAAATAAATTAAGGAAAAGAAATGTTTAATCACAATGTCCAAAATTAAATCAAGAATATTAGTCGTTGACGATAACCAAGGCATCCGCGCAGCGCTGAAACTTCTGTTAGAGATGCACTTCGCCGAGGTGGAACTCATCGCCTCCCCCAACATACTTATGGAAACTATGCATCGTTTCAAACCCGACTGCGTGCTGCTTGACATGAACTTTTCATCCGAACGCAACACTGGTAACGAAGGACTGCTATGGATAAGCGAACTTCGCAAGAACTGTCCTGACACCAATGTCGTGCTTTTTACTGCCTATGCCGATGTACAACTTGCCGTTGAAGGCATGAAACGCGGTGCTTTCGATTTCATTGTGAAACCCTGGAACAATGACAAACTTGTATCCACTCTTAAAGATGCCTGCACCAAAAACAGAACCAAGTCCACAATTCATGAGAAAATGTTCTGGGGCGATTCCATCCAGATGACAAACATCCGTAACATGGTGTCAAAAATCGCTCCTACCGATGCTACCGTACTGATAACAGGTGAAAACGGTACCGGCAAGGATATGATGGCGCGGGAAATCCATGACATGAGCCTTCGCAACGGAAGAGATATGATTGCAGTAGATGCCGGAGCAATTCCCGAGAACCTGTTTGAAAGCGAACTATTCGGATATGTCAAAGGTGCGTTCACCGATGCTGTGACTGACCATACAGGCAAGTTCGAACAGGCTGACGGAAGCACTCTGTTTCTTGATGAAATCGGCAATATTCCCCTTCAAGCACAAGCCAAATTACTACGTGTACTGCAAAATCGAACCGTCACACGCCTCGGCAGCAGCAAGGAAATACCTGTGAACATTCGACTGCTATGCGCCACAAATATGAATTTGCTTCAAAAAGTTAAGGAAGGCCTCTTCCGCGAAGATTTATATTACAGGCTCAACACCATCAGTATTCACATCCCTGCCCTCAGAGAACGGCCGGAGGACATCATACCTCTTGCCAATATTTTTTTAACTCGATATGCCGGAAAATATCACCGCAATCTCAACAGTCTGTCATTATCAGCTGAAAATGTTTTGAAAAAAGGCGTCTGGAAAGGAAATATCAGAGAACTTCAGAACTGCATCGAAAAAGCTGTCATTCTTTCCGAAGGAGACCAGTTGACGGCAGATGACTTCAGCATAAAAAACGACCATGAGATTTCATCACATTTAAATACACTCGATGAAGTGGAAGAGAGGACCATACTCAATGCTATGGATGAATTTCATGGCAACTTGTCATTAGTTGCCAAGTCATTAGGTATCAGCCGACCGACTCTTTACAACAAACTCAAGAAATATGGAATTTAATGAGGTAGCACTATGACCGTTAACGACAAGATTAACTTTCTGCTCGATGCACTTGAGGACGGTGAAACAAATTTTCAATTTGACGAAAACAAATTCGGTCAGAGGAAAATAAACCGTACGCTGAACCGCATCAAGAACATATATGCAAAGAGTAATGATGCTGTACGCAAGAAAATGGAAGAGAATGAAAGCACCACTTGGCAACGCATGATACGTGTACTCTCACACGAAATCCTTAACACTGTTGCCCCAATAGCCTCTTTAAGCCAAACTCTCAAGAATGTTCAGGGTGACGAATTAAACGTCGGTCTTGACACCATCTCAGCTTCAGCGGAAGGACTTATCAAATTCGTTAATTCATATCACAGTCTAACCCATTCTGCGCAGCCCGTACGCAAATCTTTCTATGTCAAGGATATGGCTGCAAAAGTGATTGAGCTCACCAAATTCTACGGTATTCCTGTCAACTTTCAGGAACGCAGTGACGATGTTCTCCTTTATGCCGATGAAGAACAGATTTCACAAATTATGCTTAACCTCGTGAAGAATGCTGTTGAAGCTGATGCGACACGAATTAACATATATACCCAGATAGACCCTAAGGACAATGTCGTCATTCACGTTTCGAACAACGGAACACCAATTAGCAATGAAAACCAGGATGCAATCTTCGACCCTTTCTTCACCACCAAGCCATCAGGTTCAGGAATCGGACTCAGTTTATCGCGTCAGATTATGAGGAGTCACGGCGGCTCGCTGACGCTCACATCTTCCGACAACTATGCCACAATTTTCACGTTGATATTTCCGTAAAGATATAATCAGAGGTGTTGCCGAATTTATCGCTTTGAATGAAACCACTATCGGAACTACCGATACGCCTCACATTTGTTTTGGTAAGCCATTACAGCCTTCCTATATTCCATGCGTTTGTCTATCAGTTCTTCGCGGGCGGTACGTGTGGCGCTTTCCGCCTGAAGCAAAGAAGTGAGAGTATCACGACCTGCCTCGTAGTCTGCTCGGATGTTCTTTTCGTTTTCTTCAGCAACTTTTACGGATTCCTCGCTTACAGCAATGGCATCCCAGGCATTTTCCACATCCACAAATAGCTTGCGGCTCAAAAGCACGAGTTGTTCATCCAGATATTCCCTTTCATTAGCGGCCTTTTGGACAGCATAATCATAACGTTTTGCCCTAACCGCAGCCTTGCCGATATCAGTAATAGGTATCTGAACCATACCGAAAATGACTCCGTTAAAACCGTCGCTGACATCACCTAACATATTATTATAGCCATAGTCGGCACCAATGAGGACCTTTGGGAGCAGTTCACCTACAGACATTGCCTTTTCGAGTTTTTTGGCTTCTTCCTGGATTTCCAACAGACGACTTTCTTGAAGAGGTTTCATTGAATCCTGAGGAATATAAATGTCAAGCGGTTCAGGAAACGCTTCAAGAGAAGAGACAAGCATTATAGAGTCGAGTTTAAAGTAGTCGTAATCTATGCCGGCAGCATTAAAAAGGTCCATTTTTGCAAGTTTGAGACCGCTACGGAGTTGCAAGAATCCATTGGAGAGCTCCTTTTGTTTTTCCTGTACCTGTATCAACTGTGAACGAGCTATGACTCCTGCATTCACGGCACTTGTGACATCTTTCTCAATGGCATCAAGCATTGTCTGCATCTTTTCCAATGTCTTCATCTTTTCCTGAAGTGCAACCGAAAACCAGTATTTCTCCTCTATTTCATAAGACGTTTTTTTCTGCTGAATATCATATTGGATTTTTGAAGCTTCAACACCGAGACCGGCAAGTTTGTTGCCATTGCGGATACGTCCGCCAGCATAGACAGGCTGCAAGGCTGTCAGCGATGACCCATAGCCATACTGTGCAGTTTCGAAATAAGGTTTGAAGCCGTTCATATAAGCCAGGTTACTGAAATAATTAGCCAAATTATTTGCGAAATCGCTACCTTTTATGATATCATGTATGTCAATGCGTATAAATGGGTCTATTGCTCTGTATCCGTATGACAGCAACGACACTTTCGGAAAAAATTCCCAGCGTGCCTCATTACGCTGTGCCTGTGCTGACAAGACATCCAAATGAGCATTCTTCAGATAGACGTTATTGGAATTTGCAGCATCCAAACATTCCTCGAGAGAAAGTTCCCTCACTTGTGCATGAAGCACAAAAGGCATTAAAAAAGCTATAGTCAGAATCATTTTTTTCATACTGCTACCTCCTTCTTATTATCAGCATTTTTGAAAACCTGCCAATATGAGACTGGCATTATCAGTGTTATGAGGAAAATGCTCAGCATGGTTCCAAAACAGATAACCACACCCATCGGCTGCCAAAGTGCATCTCCTCTGATTATCATGGGCAGAACACCCAGTGCAGTGGTCGATGATGTGAGGAAAATCGGACGCATTCTTCGTTTTCCTGCTTCCATAGAGGCTGTTTTCACATCCTGGCCGCCATTGAAACGGGCATCTTCAGCATATTCATACATCAGAATTCCATTTCTGACAATGATACCGACAAGACTAATCAAGCCCAACACCGCCGTGATACTGAAATCCATTTTGAATATCCACAGTCCGAATGATGCACCGAAAAGGCACAGCAGGCTCATGCTCATAGTAAGAATAGCGATGCTGGTTTTCTTGAAATGGATAAGCAGGAAAACAAAGAGGATACCCACAGCAGCAAGGAAACTCCATATTACTTGTGGAAGCACGTAGGCATTCATAGCGTCAAGGCCTCCAAATTCAATTCTCACATCTTCAGGCACTTCCACATTATTCTTAATAAATTTCTTAATCTTTTTGACTGTTTTAGGCTGACTTTGGTTTGTTTTCAGGTCAGCATAAATATTCACAACATTTTCGCCATCGGCGCGGCAAAGTTGATAAGGGCGCCATTCAGGTTTTATGTCCGCCACCTGTCGTAATGGCACGCTGACACCAGGGATGGTAGTAGGCACCATTTGTCCGTAAATGTTTGAATACGACATGCTGTCGGAAACATTGGTACTGTAAATATTAACAGGTATCTTACGTCCATTTTCCCAAAGGGTGGCAATATTCTGTGAGCCGTATGTTACTGCCAATGAAAGAGATACAAGAGTCTTGTTGACTCCCATACGAGCCGACTCGTCAGGTTCCAGTTCAACCTCTATCCAAGGGGCAACGTTATCCATGTCACTGTGTACCCATTTCAACTCTTTAGTCAGAGAGCACATATAGCCTTTTATCTGATCATTGATTTCGGTAAGTTTCTCTCTGTCATCACAGTAAATATTCACTAAAACAGGTGATGCAACTATCTGGTAGTCCATCTGTTTGAAACGGATAAAAGCATTAGGGAAAATGTGCTCGTACTTATTTTCATATTCACGAATAATTTCCTCTGTAGCCTTTATGGACTTTGTATGAACCACGAGCTGTGCAGTCTGCGGAGAAGGAAGGATAGGTGCGTATGCGACATTGAATCGAGGAGCACCCGTCCCCACAAAAGCCGTTACATGTTTCACTCTGTCATCATTCAGAAAAATTGAAGTGAGGGAGTCGGCGTATTCCTTTGTTTTTTCAATTCCATTGCCACCATTAAGGTACATTTCCACAACAAAGTGGTCACGTCCTGACTTAGGCATCATCTGTAAACTGAGAGTTGAAGCCATCAGCAGCCCCAGACCAATAGCCAAGACACCCATCCCTATGGTGACAATCGGATGTTTGAAACACCATTTTTCAGTGACGTCATAGATTTTCTGAATGAAGTTGAAGAAAGAATCCTGAATTCGAGTGAAACGGTTCTTAGGCTTAGACGGATCATTAATCCGAATATATTTGATTTCCAAGGAAGGGACCACACTTACTGCATAGAACAGTGACGTCATTAGAGCTGTGAGGATTATGAATGGGAAATTGCGCACGAAGTCACCTATATAGCCATCAACTATCAGCATTATTGGGAAGAACATAAGTGAAATTGCCAACGTGGCAGTGAAAGTTGGGAAAAACAGTTCCTGTGCACTTTGGCTGGCAGCCTCAATTCCATGAAAACCTTTTGAAGTCTTGTCCATATATCCATCCATAGTTATGATGGAATCATCGACTATCATGCCCAATACTACTATAAGTGCTGCAAGTGTGACTGTATCCATCGGCATTCCGGTAACGAACATCACTGCTATGGTGATGGCAGTACATATTGGAACACCGCTGCTGGCAATCAATGCCGAGCGCAATGGGAAAAGCATAAGCATCACGAAAATAACCACCAGCATACTCATCAGCAGGTCTCTCAGGAAAGACCAGACCGAGTTGCTAACGACCTTCGGCATATCGCTCACACGACTTATATTCACGCTATCCGGAAGCTTTTCCTGAAATTCAGCAAGCACTTTGTCAATCTTGCGTCCGTATGCCACAATATCATGTTTGCCTGCCATAGACACATCTACGATAAGACATTGGTTACCATTGTATGAAACGAAATCCGACGGTTTCTTATAACGTCTCTCTATCGTAGCAATATCTTTTAACCTTACAATATTCCCCAAAGGGTCGGAATAAACGATACGGTCTGACACCTCCTGTTCACTGCTGACAGTATTCTTAACATGAATGGCAGCATTGACATAATCGGTTTTGAATGTACCCGCCGGAATCGACAATGACGATGTTTGATACTCATACATTATCATTGTAGGGTCTATGCCGTATGAGGACAGTTTTTCACGATCCAGGATAACAGCAATTTCCTCTTCCTGTTCACCGACAATGGCGACTCTTGATGTTTCAGGGATTTTGCGTAACGATTTGGCAAGGTTCTCAGCATAGTCCTGAAGCTCAAAATAGCTCTTATCATCAGATTCAATGGCGATTAGCATTGAAGACGCATTGGAAAAATCGTCCAATGCGACTACTGCGAGCACACCTGTCGGGAGCATCATCTTCTGTTGCTGCAGGCCTAATTTTATCTTGTTCCAGACTTGATCCTTCTCATTTTGTGCACATCGCACATCAACATAAATGTATCCCAAACCGTCACGTGTGACAGTAGTGGTAGTTGCTCTTTTTACTTCCTTCAACGAATAAAGATAGGCCTCCAAAGGTTTTGTAGCATGTTCCTCTACCTCTTTGGCAGTAGCACCGGGGTAAACAGCAACAACCAATCCCTGGGTAAGCTGAAAATCAGGCATTTCATTCTTCCTCATGGTAACAATACCCACAATGCCAATTGTCACGAGAGCAAGAATGACGATATAAATAAGCTTCTTTTCGGAAACAGTCCAATTTACCCACTGAGCGATTAAGCCTTTGGGCTGTATTTGTCTCTTAGGATTTGTAGAATTCACAGTTTCCATGTTTCTCTACTCTATAGTCTTTACCTTCATTCCGGTTGAGACCTTGCTTGCGCCTTCAACAATCACCAAATCACCATCTTCAAGTCCTTCACCTATTAAAATACCCTTACCACTATAACCTTCCACCGTCACATGTTTCTTGCCGACAATATCATTAGTAACAGTCCACACACAACGTCCCTCCATATCAGTGCTCACGGCAGATGAGGGGATTACAATGCCACCGCCTGACGATTTGCTTATATAAATCTTGCTTACCATTCCCGGCATAAGTCCAGGAATCGGTCTCTGTGTCCGGACCTGACAGTCATAACTGTGGGAAACACTTGAAGCGACAAGTCCCTTGACAGATATATACCCCTTCGCAGTGATATTCAGAGCAGGGATTTCAACTCGCACTGAATCACCTATTTTTATTGTATGGTATTCATTTTCCGGAAGAGGAAAGTGAATTTCAGGGTTATCAATGTCGATTATACTTGCAATACGTTCGGCAATAGTCACCTCAATTCCTATTCCAACAGGATACACATCCTGTACAATACCATCCATCGGGGATTTTATCGTGCAGTTGTCCAATGCGTCTTTCGCAGACATTTCCATAGACTTGGCTTGAGAAAGTTTGGTTTCCATTTCCACCATCTGCACCTCACTGACGCTTCCGGTTTCATAAACCATCCTAAGTCGTGCCATTCCGTCTTCTGCCTGCCGCAATGTGGCAGCTGCTGCATCATAAGCACTCTGAATCTGTTGAGACTCAATCTTCGCCACCACTTGCCCTTTGCGTATTCTCTGCCCTTCTCTTACGTAAATATCAGTAAGAGTCCCCGAAGCCGGGGATATAACCAATGAACTGTGTGAAGTTTTTACCGAACCGACAAAGCAATCAGAACTGACCATGTCAGACTTGCCGACTTCAATCACCTTAACTGTAACCGGCTCGGAAGTCCTGCCTCTGAACAGCATTTCGCTGATTTTCTGCCGCTGCTGTGAAATTTCATTTTCAGTTCTTTTATCTCTATTGTTGCTGCAAGAGTTAAAGACAATAGAAATAAGAAGAGCTACAATTATGCCGTACTTATTCATTGAGAGTTGCAACTGTTTTAACATTTGAACCTGTTATTTCAAAATTAATGCCTAATCTTTTCCAGCTTCCACTGTAGTGCATATCAAATATCAGTATGTCATCATAACGGTTTCCTACAGCATCCACTGTAAGAACTTGACTCGTTTGATTTCCAAAAAGTTCCAAGTCATCAATCATTTCCAGACCATTGAAACGGACAATTCTTTCTGTAGGTTTCAATGTCAGGATTTTTTTTGAGGTAACCCCGTCCATTACGACAACATCGCCTAACATTGCATTCATAGTCAGCACCACTGCATCTTTACCTGTTTCGGCTATATGCATCTGTCCGCTTTCAGTAATGACATCACAGGTATAGGTATCATCAATTGTAAAAGTATGTTCCACACCAACGCTGTCGGTTATCGTAATACTGCCGCTTGCATATATATCAATGGTTCCACTCGTCTTGTAGGAGTAGTTGCCTTCGAAACGTTTCACTCCGGTTTTCTCACATCCGGTCAGTACTGTCAGCATAGCCACAGCACATAATAAAATGCCATATTTCTTCATGTTATATGAATTTAAATTGAAATTTTGTATTCTTACGCGATAATTTTGCCTAAAAGTGTTGCCGCCGTACATTCTTTCACCATTACATTGACATACTCTCCAGGATGAATATTATCGCCAGGGAAAATAATCACCTTATTTTGGGAGTTACGGCCATAAAGTTCATCAGCACTTCGTTTAGACCTGCCCTCAACGAGGACTTCAAAAGTCTTTCCAATATCGAGACGATTGCTTTCCAAAGACAATTCTTGTTGAAGAGCGATAATTTCCGAAAGTCTTCTTCCTTTCACTTCATCAAGTACATCATCATCCATTTTCCGTGCAGCCAGCGTACCGGGTCGAACAGAATATTTGAACATATAAGCATAATCGTACTTGGCAATACGCATAAGCGACAAAGTCTCCTGATGGTCCTCTTCCGTCTCGCCACAAAAACCGGCAATGATGTCAGTTCCAATGCATATTCCTGGAATATTGTCGCGGATGGCCTTAATTCTGTCGATATACCATTCACGGGTATATTTTCTGTTCATCCTCTTGAGGACTTCAGTGCTACCCGACTGCAGTGGAAGATGGATGAACTTACAAATATTATCATATTTTGCAATCGTCATTATCAGTTCGTCTGACAAATCCTTAGGGTGTGAAGTGGCGAATCTAACCCTCAAAAGCGGACTGATTTCAGCCACCATAGCCATTAATTTACTGAAATTCACCGTATTGCCCGTTTCATCAGTCCATTTGTATGAATTGACATTTTGTCCAAGCAAAGTCACATCACGATAACCTCTATCGAACAGGTCCTTAGCCTCAGCAAGAATAGTCCCTGCATCTCTGCTGCGTTCCCTGCCTCTTGTATAAGGGACAACGCAATAAGAGCAAAAATTGTCACAGCCGCGCATAATTGAAATGAAAGCGGTCACACCATTACTCGAAATTCTTACAGGATTTATTTCAGCGTATGTCTCATTTATTGACAGCTCTGTCTGTACTGCCTTCTGATTGTCACTGACCACTTCATCAATCAGTCTGGGAAGAGACCTGTATGCGTCAGGACCAGCAATGATATCCACCACTGGTGCCTTTTCAAGTAGTTCTTCCTTCATCCTTTCGGCCATGCATCCCACTATACCGACCACAAGTTCCTTCTTCTTTTTATAATAATTTATTTCTCTCAGTCGATTAAAGATTCTGTTTTCGGCATTTTCCCTGATGGAACAGGTGTTTATGAAGATGACATCAGCACTGTCAATGTTATCAGTCAGGCTGTAGCCATTATTAATCAATATTGCTCCAATTACCTCACTGTCAGCGAAATTCATCTGGCAACCATAAGTTTCTATATATACCTGCCTCATCTTTTAAATATTTCCGCAAAAATACTCATATTAAAAAAAAAAGCATTTATTTTGCACCGTTTTTTTCAACCCCATTAGATTTCAAACCCTAATAAGATATGTCAAAAAATTTAGTTATAGTCGAATCTCCTGCAAAAGCGAAAACGATAGAGGGAATCTTAGGAAAAGATTATAAAGTTAAATCTTGCTTCGGTCACGTTCGTGACTTATCCAAGAAAGGGCTTGGAATAGATATTGAAGACAATTTCAACCCTATATACGAAATCAGCGACGACAAGAAAAAAGTTGTTGCTGACCTTACAAAACTTTCAAACGATGCAGAAGTCGTATGGCTCGCATCCGATGAAGACCGCGAAGGAGAAGCAATATCATGGCATCTATCTGAGACTCTGCACCTTCCGGAAGACAAGACAAAACGTATCGTATTCAGCGAAATTACCAAGACGGCAATTCTAAATGCCATTGAAAATCCGCGCGGCATCGACTACAACCTCGTTCATGCCCAGCAGGCACGTCGTGTCCTTGACCGCCTAGTCGGCTTTGAGCTTTCACCTCTTCTCTGGAAAAAAGTCAAACCTGCTCTCTCCGCAGGCCGAGTCCAGTCAGTAGTAGTAAGACTTATCGTCGAAAGAGAAGAAGCCATCAAAAATTTCATTCCTGAATATGCTTATAAGGTATCTGCAATATTCACGCAGGCTGACAGCAAGTCAACAGCAGGTCTGAAGACAACTCTGGTTGACAAGCTGAATACCAAGGAGGAAGTCATAGACTTCATCAACACGATAAAGGACGGCGACTTTGTAATCGATGCCATCGAGA
>JAFYJP010000056.1 GCA_017538085.1 Bacteroidales bacterium
ACATGTTGTGATAGTTTTCGGAAGAAGTGGGCATCATCGTGGTTGTGCCGGAATTGCCATCGTTCTGTCCTAATTTGAAGTCCTGTGTGTACATCTTAGGTGTGAATGCTGCGATGGCATTCAGCGGAGCACCCCACAGTCCTGGAACCATATAAACTGTAAATGCGAGAGTTATGATGGCAAGGAACAGTCTGAACACTGATACGTGGTCAAGGTCACTGTCGTGTTTGAATTTGAGTTTGCCAAGAAGATAGATGCCAAGCAGTCCGAATATTGCAATCCATAATGCGATGAATGTTTCACGGTCGAGGATGCGCCATCCCATCATTTCATCGGCTGTTGACAGGAATTTCATTGAAAGTGCAAGTTCGAGGAATGCGAGAACGACCTTTACGGTGTTCATCCAGCCGCCTGACTTTGGAAGGTTGCTGAGCCATGAAGGGAATATCGCAAACAGTGTGAACGGTATTGCTAATGCAAGGGCAAAACCTGTCATACCAACCAACGGTCCCCATAAGCCGCCTGAAACTATCTCGACAAGCAAAGTGCCTATGATTGGCGCTGTGCATGAGAATGAGACGAGTACCAGCGTCAGAGCCATGAAGAATATGCCGAGAATGCCGCTTTTCTTGTCTGCATTTTCATCGGTTTTGTTGACCCATTTTGAAGGAAGTGTAAGTTCAAAGCCTCCGAAGAATGAAATTGCAAATACTACAAGTAACAGGAACAGGAAGATGTTAATCCACGGATTTGTTGCCATGGTGTTAAGGGCATCATCGCCGAAAAGCAATGTCACGCCCAAGCCCAAAAGGTCATATATTAAAATGATTGACAAACCATAGACAATGGCATTTCTGATGCCTTTCTTCCTGTCATCGGCAGATTTCAGGAAGAAACTAACAGTCATCGGTATCATAGGCCATACGCATGGGGTGACGAGCGCTATGAGTCCACCGATAATGCCAGTGATAAACACCCTCCAGAGGGATTTTTTCTTCGGCGCATTGTCTGAATTGTTGTCTTTAGCATCAGCTTTTACTATTTGGTCTGTGCCTGCTCCAGCTTCCTGTATTTCTGAAGTTGGTGTTCCGGCTTTAGCTAAATTGATAGAAAATTCAGTTGTTTCGGGAGGAAGACAACGCGAGTCATCGCATGTCATGTATCTTACCGAACCATTGACAGTCGGAGTTCCGTTGATTACATTGACTTTCTGCCTGAATGTCACTTCCTTGGCAAAATATTTCAGGTCTATGTCAAGGTCGTCGTCATGTTCAATCGTTGGGGTAGGCTGTTCCATGTCGCCTACAAGTTGGTAATCAGGCGATTCTTTGAAGTCGAATTTGGTTGGTGTAGTGAAAATCGGATCGGCATCTAACGAATACAAATGCCATTTCCCGCTGATTGTAGCCTTCATGATAAGGCTGTATTCAGTGTCACTGTTCTTTTCTGACGAAAATTTCCAACTAACCGGATTTTCTTGTGCCAATACACAGAAAAACAATAATGTGAGTCCAAATGTGGTTATGATTTTTTTCATACTGATATGATTTTTTTCGATGATTTTATGATAATTCAATTCTATACACCCATTTTGTGCTGTCCGTAATTTTAAATCTGTCGTCAATTCTATGGCCGACTATCCATACAATATCATTTCCAGACCAAAGCGCAAAAGTACTACTTTTTGTAAAATTATCAATCTTTTTGTCAATATAGAAGTCACTAAGTTTCTTTTTCCCTCTCATTCCCAACGGATAAAAGTAGTCTCCATCGTGGCCTTTCGACAGTCTCAGCGGAAACTTCAGCCTGTCGAAATCCAGCATTGCCGTATTGTCATCGCATTTCAGGGAAGTTATTTGTTCACGGGATATCCTGCTGAATTTTAAATTAAGAGGGAATGTGAGCTCTTCATCGTTTTCATTGATGAAATATTCTTGCTCGGGACTGCTTTGCTTTTGTCGGACCAACAGCTGACGGCGGTTTATCAGGAGTTCGAATTCGTTTGAGTAGAATCTGCTGCCGGTGGAATTTATTGAACATGCTATTTCCCTGAGCTGTTTCAGATTGAATCCATAGCCGTCGAGAGCAAAATACAGGTATCCACTTAGCTCATCAGTATCATAGTCAGCAGGGATATCAATTATTGTATTCCCTTGATGGTCAGCAGTTTTAGGGAATTTTTCAGCTGTAAGCTTAGTGATATATTTTGCGGTGCAGTCAAACTGTTTCATCGATTTTTGCAGGGTTGCGGGAAAGTCGGGATCCAGTTCTTCAATTTTTGGAATTACATTGAGGCGTATGAAATTTCTGACATATTTGTCGGAGAAATTTGTGTAGTCGTCCATGTATTCGATGTCTTTGGTGTATTCGTTGATTTCCCTGCGTGAAAGGAACATCATCGGACGGATGATGCAACACTGTTTTCCGTTGACGAAAGTGTTTTTTACAGGTCTTTTCAACGGGATTCCCCTTATACCATTGATTCCTGTAGAACGCAACAGATTGATGAAGAATGTTTCAGTCTGGTCATTGAGGTGGTGTGCAGTTGCAATTTTGGTATATCCGTATGATTTGCAAAGTTCAACATACCAGTCATATCTGAGTTGGCGTGCTGCCATTTCCACTGAATTGCCTGTGTTTTCCGCATAGTTGTTTGTGTCGAACTGGGCGACATGAATTTGGGCATGATATTTCTCGGCAAGGGTTCTGACGAACTGTTCGTCGCGGTCTGAATCCTCACCGCGCAGATGATAATTGCAGTGAGCGATGTCGAACTTGAATCCGGCATCGTAGAACAGTTTGCACAGCAACACTGAATCCCTGCCGCCACTTACAGATAATAACAGTTTGTCATTGTTGTCGATGAGGGAATTGGCATTGATGAATGCGAGAAATTGTTGCATAACGTCTTATGTGAATTATAATTTACAAAATTACTCTTTTTTTTCAATATTGTTTATTTTTGCAGTGTTAATGGACAGCAAAATGGAACAAAAGAAACTACTTAACATAGCCTCGGAATTTCAGCTGACGGGTGTGGCTCAATGTGTCAAACCTCTTGGCGACGGTTTCATCAACGATACTTTTATTGTTGAAACTGATGAGAAGTCAGCTCCGAAATATATCCTTCAGAGAAAAAACAAAAATGTGTTTACCGATATTCCGGCCATGATGGACAACATTCATCGTGTAACTGAGCATCTAAAGGGGAAAATAAGTGAATTTGGCGGAAATCAACTGCGAAATGTGTTGACAGTCATCCCGACACACGATGACAGGTTTTATTATCTTGATGAGGAAGGTGACTATTGGGCAGCTTGCGTATATATCGGCAATACTATAACGTATGAGAAGGCGGAATCGAATGAAATTGCCTATAATGCAGGTAAAGGCATAGGCAGATTTCATCTTATGATGTCGGATTTCAATCAGCCTTTGCATGATGTCCTGCCCGGGTTTCACAATATGAGGATGCGTTTTGAGCAATGGGATGAAGCTGTCAGGAATGATGCTGCAGGAAGAGTGAAAAGTGTTGCCGACCATATATCCTTCATTGAAAGTCATCGCAAGGAAATGCTTGATTTTATGGAACTTATAGAGAATGGGACCATACCGAAAAGGGTAGTTCACAATGATACAAAAATCAGTAATTTTCTGTTTGGCAAAAACGGCAGCGTAGAATGTGTCATCGACCTTGATACTGTTATGAACGGCACTGTGCTGAACGATGTGGGAGATGCACTTCGTTCCATAACCAATACAGGGCTTGAAGATGATCCAAATCTCGAAAATGTTTCTATGAACAAGGCTCTTTACGATGCATACATCTCAGGGTATATGTCTGAGGCTGAACAGTTTCTGACAGATATTGAGAAACAGTATCTGAGTTTTTCGGCAAAGTTTATCACCTTTGAGCAGGTATTGAGGTTTCTGATGGATTACATCAATGGCGATTCCTACTATAAAATCAAATATCCTGAACATAATCTTGTGAGAACTCGTGCTCAGAGGAGACTTCTTGAGTCGATGTACAGGCAGATATGACTTCTTTGAAAATTTTTTTGTTCAAAGTGAATATGTATGACATAATTTTTTACCTTTGCAGTTAAAAGAGAAATTATATGGTTGCTACTTGTTATGAATGCTTTATAGGAGGTTGGGAGATAGCTCTCATAGTTCTTGTTGTTCTATTGTTGTTCGGCGGGAAGAAAATTCCTGAACTGATGAAAGGTCTTGGCAAGGGAGTCAAAAGCTTTAAGGAAGGGATGAATGACGATAGCAATGACGATGACCCCAAAGCCTCCGAGGATAACAAAAAGTAAATTATTTTAAATATAACTTGTTAATATTCGCAAGATTGTATAATTTTGCGCCTTGAATTTTTTGGGTCTATTTTTTTCAATTACAATAATAAATTTCTAATCAAGAATGAAAATTTACGAAACATCTAAAATCCGCAATATCAACTTGTTAGGTAGTGCTAAGGTTGGGAAGACCACGTTATCTGAGAGTATGTTGTTGCAAGGCGGCGTTATCACTCGTCGTGGTTCTGTTAAAGACGGAAATACGGTTTCCGATTACCGTGAAATCGAATTGGCAAAGCAGAATTCGGTAAGTTCCACAGTAATGTGTACTGAATTCAAGAATTATAAAATCAATTTCATTGATAATCCAGGATTCGTTGATTACCTGGGCGAAATTTACGCATCAACAAAGGTGACGGATGCTGCCTTTATGGTTGTAAATGCAACCGAAGGTACTGAAGTTGGTACCGAGATTCAGTGGAGAATGCTTGCAAAATACAAAACTCCAGTGGTATTCGTACTTAATCAGCTTGATCATGAAAAAGCTAATTTTGAAGAAGTTATTAACGGTCTTAAGGAAGATTTCGGCAACAATATAGTTCCTTTGCAGTTCCCTATAAGTACAGGTGCTAATTTTGATTCCATAGTCGATATCCTTTCCAACAAGGTTCTGAAATATGGTAAGGACGGTGGTGTTGCTTCTGTTGAAGATGTCCCTGCAAATCTTGCCGACAGAGTTGAAGAGAGCAGAAATGCCATCATAGAGGCTGCTGCTGAAGGTGATGAAGCCCTCATGGAGAAATTCTTCGAGGATGGAACACTTTCTCCGGAAGATATTAACAAGGGTCTCAAACTCAGTATCATGAACCGTGATATGTTCCCGTTACTCTGCGTTTCCGCTGAAAAGAATATTGGCGTTGATTCGATGCTTGATTTTATCATCAACAATATCCCTTCACCGGATCAGACTGCTCCTGTAACTACAAGCGCAGGTGTGGAACTGCATAACAGCGTCAATGACCCTGCTGCAGCATTCATCTTCAAGACTTCAATAGAATCACACCTCGGAGAACTTTCATTCTTCAGGGTTTATGGTGGTGAAATCTCAGAAGGTCAGGATGTTATCAATGCAAATAATGATGGTAAGGAAAGAATATCACAGGTTATGGTCGGTTCAGGTAAGAACCGTACAAAGATTGCCAAAGTGGTTGCCGGTGACTTCGGTGTTACAATTAAGCTGAAAGATGCAAGAACAAACCAGACTCTCGTCTCCAACAAGACTACTGTCGGTTTCATCCCACCATTTGATATTCCTGAACCTATATTCTCATTGTCAATAAAGGCTACCAACAGTTCCGATGATGAAAAATTAGGTGTTGCTCTCAACGATATTCAGAGAGTTGACCCGTCAATACGTGCAGGTTTCAGCCGTGAACTTCGTGAACTCGTTCTTAGCGGACTTGGTGAAATCCATATCAATACAGTAAAATGGTATCTCAACAACCTGAACAAGATAGAAGTTGACCTTTATCCTTCAAAGATTCCTTATCGTGAAACAATCACCAAAATTGCCGATGCTAACTATCGTCACAAAAAACAGTCAGGTGGTGCAGGTCAGTTCGGTGAAGTTCATCTCAGAGTCCAGCCATACGTTGAAAATTATGAGAAACCTACGGATTTCCCAATCAGAGGTACTGAAGAGTACAATCTTGACTGGGGTGGCAAACTCATATTCAACAACTGTATAGTTGGTGGTGCCATTGATGCACGTTTCATGCCGGCTATTTTGAAAGGTATCATGGAACGTATGGAACAAGGTCCTCTGACAGGTTCATACGCACGTGACATTGTCGTTTATATTTATGATGGTAAGATGCACCCGGTTGACTCCAACGAAATGGCATTCAAACTTGCAGGACGTAACGCTTTCAGGGAAGCCTTCAAGAATGCAGGTCCTAAGATTATGGAGCCTATCTATGATGTTGAAGTCCTTGTACCAGAAGATCTTATGGGTGGTGTCATGACTGACATTCAGAACCGTCGTGGTATCGTTATGGGCATGGATTCAGAAGGCCATTATCAGAGAATACGTGCACAGGTTCCTTTGTCAGAAATGAACAGATATTCAACCGCATTGAGTTCATTGACATCAGGCAGGGCAACATATTCTATGAAATATAACGAATATCGCCAGGTACCACCAGATGTTCAGGATAAGCTGCTGAAGGCTTACGCTGA
>JAFYJP010000057.1 GCA_017538085.1 Bacteroidales bacterium
TAAGAGAGACGGGGATCGTTTGGGCTTTCCTGTATTTCCACTGCGTTGGCCGCAGGATATGAGTCAGCCTGAAATCGCTTCAGGTTACCGTGAAACCGGATACTATCCTGAAGCATTCATCAATATGCTTGCATTACTTGGATGGAATCCAGGCACTGAACAGGAGATATTCTCAAAACTGGAACTTGTGGAGGCTTTCTCTATGGACAGAGTCAGCAAATCCGGCGCAAAGTTCAACCCTGAAAAGGCAAAATGGTTCAACCATGAATATCTGATCAGGCGCACTGATGCCGAATTGCTCAAGGATGCAACTCCATATCTGCACGGTTATGAGAATATGTATGACAGACCTACCATGGAACGTATTTGCGGACTGGTCAAGGAACGTCTTCATTTTGTTAAGGAAATCTGGGAACAGGTGCATTTCTTCTTCGAAGCCCCTACACAATACGATGAAAAGGCAGTGGCAAAAAGATGGAAACCGGAAACTCCTGCAATCATGAATGAACTTATCAATATTATCGGTGAGATGGAAGTCTTCAATGTCGAAAGCATGGAAAACACCATTCCCGAATGGATTACATCACATCAATACCATTCAGGAAACACCTATAATTCCATAAGAATCTGTCTTGTCGGTGAGGCTAAGGGCCCGCATCTTTATGATATCATGGAGATTATCGGACGAGATGAAACCGTAAAGCGTATTCAGAAGGCTTTGTCGGTAATAAAATAAGCATCATGACGAGTAAGAAAATCTGTGTGATAGGTTGCGGACGCTGGGGTAAGAACCATCTGAGAACTCTTGCGTCTCTCGGAAGTCTTGCTGCGGCAGTTGACGTCGATGATACAAAACTGTCTGCGGCGATGGAGCAATATCCTGCAATCAAAGGCTATAACAACATTGAGGAGGCAGTGGCGGCAGGATATGACGGCTATGTGGTTGCAACTCCTGCGGAGACACATTTGCCGCTTGCAATGGCTGTTATTTCCAAAGGTCTGAATGTCCTTGTTGAGAAGCCAATGACACTGACTGCCAATGACGCACAGATGCTGATTGATGCTGCAAAAAAATCCGGTTCACGACTGATGGTGGGGCATGTTCTGCTGTTCCATCCTGCCATCAGAAAAATCAAGGAGCTTATTGATTCAGGCAGAATCGGAAAACTGTATTACCTTTATTCGACACGTCTGAATCTTGGTAATGTCAGAACCAGGGAAAGCGTTTTTTCGTCGTTTGCACCGCATGACATCTCAGTCCTCAATTACCTTATCGGCGGCAAACCTGTTGACATTCAGGCCAAAGGTGTGAAATTCCTTCAGGATGAAGTATATGATACGACAATGACTATGCTGGAATATTCGGATAATATTCATGCTCATATTTATGTTTCATGGCTGCATCCATTTAAGGAACAGCGACTTGTAATTGTCGGCAGTACTGGTATGATTTCGTTTGACGATTCTACCGTGGAGAAGGAAATACATCTTTACAACAAGAGGATTGATTTTGAAAAAGGTATGCCGGTTAAGGTCGAACAACCTGACGAAATCGTGAAATATGACTATAAACCTCCTTTGGAGGAAGAACTGAAATATTTCATAGGAAACCTTGACGGAAAAATTTCTGTCAATATCGGTGAGGAAGGTCTTGAAGTGGTGAAAATACTTGAGAGTGTTGAGAAAATGATAAAAAAATAAAGCAATGGATAAGGATTATTTTGTACATGAGTCGAGTTATGTTGATGATAATGTGAAGATTGGCAAGGGAACCAAGATATGGCATTTCTGTCACATTCAGAGCGGTGCCATGATAGGGGAGAAATGTTCGTTCGGGCAGAATGTCAATGTTGCCAACAATGTGAAAATCGGCAACGGAGTTCGTGTGCAGAATAATGTTTCGATATATGAGGGCGTGGAGATTGAAGATAATGTTTTCTGTGGTCCTTCTTGTGTGTTCACAAATGTGAACACACCACGTGCTCATTTTCCGGCTCATGGAATTTATTCAAGGACTCTGATAAAAGAGGGTGCTTCATTGGGAGCCAACTGCACTGTTGTTTGTGGTCACACAGTTGGTCGGAGTGCTTTGATAGCGGCGGGTGCTGTTGTAACTAAGGATGTTAAGGATTACGCTTTGATGGCGGGAGTCCCTGCAAGGCAGATTGGATGGGTGTGCGAGTGTGGCAAACGTCTTGGTGAAAGTCTTAAATGCGAGTGTGGGCGCAGTTACAGAAAAGTCGGTGCGGATTTAGTTCTTTTCGTCTAATTTGCAGAAGACACTGTTGTTGCTGACATAGTCAGGAATTATCTTCTTCATTTGTGCCACGATTTTCATATCATCGCCTGTTTCCAGCGCAGAGTGCAGTTCTTCGATGGCTTTGTCAACATAGGTTTTTTCGAATGCCTTTACGTCAGCAATCATGATTTTTTCGTATGAGGTCTTTTTAGTGTTGTCGGAAGTGTTGAGCAGTTCTTCAATCAGTTTTTCACCTGGTCTTAGTCCTATTTCGACTATTTCTGCATCTTTGTCTGACAACTCAATCATTCTTTGTGCGAGGTCGTAGATTCTGACCGGTTTGCCCATGTCGAAGATGAAGATTTCATCATTGGTGCCAAGGGAACTTGCCTGAAGCACGAGGTTGCAGGCTTCAGGGATGGTCATGAAGTAACGGGTGATGCGGAAGTCGGTGACAGTCAGTGGCCCACCGTTTGCAAGCTGTTTTTTGAAAAGCGGAATAACTGAGCCGTTTGAACCGAGGACGTTGCCGAAGCGTGTTGTTATAAACTTTGTTTTGCTTTGGCGACTTTGGGTATATATTTCAGCGATGCGCTTTGTGGCTCCCATGACATTGGTCGGACGTACTGCCTTGTCGGTGGAAATCATGACAAATTTTTCCACATTGTTTTCGATGGCAAGGTCGGCTATGTTCTTGGTACCGAATACATTGACAAAAACTGATTCGTATGGGTATTGTTCCATGAACGGCACATGCTTGTATGCTGCTGCGTGATATATGGCTTGCGGTTTGAATTGATTGAAAATCTCCCTCATCCTTTGTTTGTCCTTCACGTTTGCAACTTCAAACACCATGTTATTCTTTTTGTCTTTGGCGTATGACGAGTTGAGAAGTTCGAACTGGAAGTCGTACAGTGGTGATTCAGCCTGGTCAATCATTATGAGCAGTTCCGGATTGTAATGCATTATCTGACGGCATATTTCGCTTCCGATTGAACCGGCAGCGCCGGTTACCATCACTCGTTTGCCGCGGATTTCATTCTTGACATTGGTGTCATCAAGGCTAATTTCCTTGCGCCCGAGCAAATCCTCAATTTTGATGTCCTTTATCTGATCGATATTGATTGTGTTGTCAATCCAACTGCTAAAAGGTGGAATACTCTTGATTTTAAGACCGAGACTAAGTGCCAATTCGAGTATTTCCCTCTTCCTTTCGGTTGTTGTGCTCGGAATTGCAAAAATCATAGTCTGTATCTTATGCTTTTCAATGTAATTTTTATTGAGGGTTTGCTCGCAGGAGTTTATCGGAATATTACTGATGGTAATTCCTTGTTTTTGCTTGTTATCGTCAACAAATGCAATGATTTTGTAATTGCTGTTGTCCTGGGCAAGTGCTCTCATAGTTATTATACCAGCATCACCCGCACCATAAATTATGGTATTGTTCTTGCGTTCGAATTGTTTATATTTATAGAAATCAATATATAACCCTCTGATAAACAGTCTTGTCAGAGTCATTGCCGCAAATGTCAGAGCAAAGTGGTAAAATATGATGGAATAAGGCGGAAAGAAACTGTTGGCAAATACTTTCGTGGAATCCCCTATGTTAATCATCAGGAACTTTGTAATAGTAATTGCAGCAGTGGCTGAAAATGTTGCTATGCTGATGGTTTTGATGTCGTTGA
>JAFYJP010000058.1 GCA_017538085.1 Bacteroidales bacterium
AATTATTAATTTTTAATAATTATCTTTGTATAAATTTCAAAGGTGCAAAAATAATTATTTTTTTTTATACACTTAAAAAATTGTAACCATTGTCAAAAAAATATTATTTTTGCAGCCTCAAAAGCGGGAGTAGCTCAGTTGGCAGAGCGTCAGCTTCCCAAGCTGAAGGTCGCGGGTTCGAAACCCGTTTCCCGCTCTTTACTGACAATCGCATGACTGATAATCTTTTAGACAAAGAAAACGTCGAGGTTCCTTTCAAATACATCGGGTACCAATTTTCTATTGACGACAATGTCCTGACAGCATATTATAACTTCAGAGTTTTTTTCAACGGCAAGCATGTTGACTTCTACCCCACACTCCAATTCATAATTCCCCAAAAATATTTCGACGGAATATTTGACTACCAACGCATAGATGAAATAGTCTTCAATCTTGGCATGGTGGAATCAATAAGTTACTGGAAGACAACATGTCAGCATGATTTCATAGTTGCCTGTCACGATCTCTCCGAAAACCAAATTGAATGGTGGAAAGATTTGTTCTACTATGGACTTGGAGAATTCCGCTATAAAAACAACATCACAACCGACAAGGACAATTTCATAAAATTCTATCCGAACCCAAAATATTCCATACCCAAACCGAAATCCGACGGTTCTAGCCTCTTTGTCAATAAAATCATCATCCCCGTTGGCGGAGGCAAGGATTCTGTGGTTACTATGGAAGAACTGAAAAACAGACACGACATCATACCGTTTGTGATAAACCCCAACAAACCGATGAGGGATTGCATTAAAACAGCCGGTTTTTCAGATGATGATGTCTTCGTTGTCAACCGTCAACTTGACCCTGTCCTTCTGAAACTCAACGAACAGGGTGCATTGAACGGACATACTCCTTTTTCAGCAATTGTCGCTTTCTGCTCCCTCATGGCCGCTGAAATGACAAACACCTCAATGATTGCACTTTCAAACGAGGAAAGCGCCAATGAATCGACAGTCGCAAACAACAACGACATTATAAACCATCAGTACTCAAAAACATTTGCCTTCGAGTCCTCTTTCAGAAAATACTACAAGAAATATATTTCAACTAATTACAACTATTTCAGTTACCTGCGATCAATAACCGAATTAAAGATTGCAGAAAAGTTCTCCCACTATCCACAATATTACAAGGTATTCAGAAGTTGCAATGTGGGAAGCAAACAAGGAAATATTTGGTGTGGCAACTGTCCGAAGTGTCTTTTTGTCTATATTATGCTTATGCCATTCATCCCCAAAGATGAACTTACAGAGATTTTCGGCAGCAATCTGTTACTCAATGATAATCTTCAAGAAACTCTTTTTCAACTAACCGGATTATCTGAAACAAAGCCGTTTGAATGTGTCGGTACTGTTAAGGAGACAAGAGCAGCTATCGCAAAGTATCTGTCGGAAAACGAACCTGAAGGAATACTTGTACCATACATCGCCAAATGTAAACGGTCGGAAACAGTTATGGATCTGATTCAGTTCGGAGCCATGTTAAATCATTACAATGCCAGCAATTTCATTCCGGAGAAACTATGAATAATCTCATTCATTCCATTTTCGACGGGAAGAGGACCATCATACTCGGTTTTGGGCGTGAAGGCAAGGAGTCTTTCAATCTGATCAGCAAATACATTCCTTCCGAACTCATAACAATAGCCGATCAGAACGACAGCAGCATTCCTGATGATATTAAACAGCAATATCGTTGTATTACCGGACCTGACTATCTGGACAACATTAACGATTTTGACATTATTGTCAAAAGTCCAGGCATCTCAGAACATTTCATGGAAGGCATACCTGAAGACAAAATCACTTCCCAGACCGACATATTCCTTCAACAATATCACAACAGAGTAATTGGAATAACCGGGACAAAAGGCAAAAGCACCACATCATCGCTTATAGCCCACATGCTTACCACTGCAGGAATCAAGAACGTATTAGTGGGGAATATAGGAATCCCGGCTTTTTCAGCCCTAAATTCCATTGACGATGAAACTGTTATTGTAATGGAACTTTCAGCCCATCAACTAAATCACATTAAGACCGCACCACACATCGCATTATTCCTCAACATTCGTGAGGAACACCTCGACCATTTCGGCACATTTGAGCAATATTTCAAAGCCAAATGCAACATTTTCACAAAACAAGGCGAAAATGACATACTTATCATTGACCAAAGGGAGAAAGAAATAACCGACCGAATTGTGAATTCGCCGACATCCGTTGTGAGCCATATTGAGTCCATCAATATTGAAAATATTAAAGACATGCCTACACAACTGAGAGGGCAGCACAACAAAACCAATCTCGCATTTGCAGCAGAAGCCGTATCACATTTCAACATACCACGTGAAATCATAGAAGAGGGGGCGTGTTCCTTCACGCCACTGCCTCACAGACTGCAATATGTAGGCACTTATTCGGGAATAGAATTTTACAACGATTCCATTTCCACAATTCCAGACTCGGCTATGGCAGCAATGTCGGCTCTTGGTAATGTCGGAACAATCATATTAGGAGGATTCGACCGTGGCATCAGCTATAAGAAATTTGCAAAACACTTGGCAAAATGCAATGGTCTGAACATAATTGCCACCGGTGATGCCGGCAAACGAATATGTGAGCTTGTCAAGGAACAGAATTACAGTTGCAACATTTATTATGCTGCCAACATGAAGGAAATCATTGAATTGGCATTCGAGCACACTCCAAAAGGCACAAAGTGCCTGCTTTCACCCGCTGCGTCAAGTTACGACCAGTATAAGAATTTTGAGGAAAGAGGGAGATATTATGTAACCTGCATCCACGATTACGTGGAAACGCATTAACAAATAATAAAAAAAGGAATCAATGCTTTTTGATTCCTTTTCTAATTATGCTTCCTTAGGAGTATTATCCTTAGCAATTTTACGTGGACGTCTGACACCGTATGTGCCGTTGATGATTTTGCCACGTTTTGATTTCTTATCGCCTTTACCCATTTTTCTGATTTTAAATTTTTTGCAAAAGTACACTTTTTTTCAAAAAAAAAGGAGTTTGCACTCCTTTTTTTTCTCGAATGATTTAGAAACTTGATTTAAATTTCACAGCATCCTTAGCCGGAATCTTGATAACTTCCTGAGTTCTTGGATTTCTGCCCTGACGAGCGTCCTTGTGAACCTTGCTCCATGTACCGAAGCCGACGAGAGTTAATTTACCGTCTTTCTTCTTCATTTCCCCTTTAACAGCTTTCATGAAGGATTCAACAGCTTTTCCAGCGTCTTTCTTTGTGATTTCAGCATCTTTTGCAATAAAATCAATGAGTTCTGATTTGTTCATAAGCAATATTGTTTATTTTCGGCGGTAAAATTAATTCTTTTTTTTATATAATTTGCTACTTTTCCTAAAAAAATAAACTTTTTTGATGAAATTTTTTTTATCATAAACAAATTAATATATGACAAAATTTATCTACCTTTGCAAAAATTTTTAAGAAGAGAAAAATAATACACTATAAAATGGCAAATAGCAATAAAAATCGGAAACAAACCGAAGAGAATTTCGGTCAAATTGAAGGCTCATTATCAAAGGCTGAGCAATTTTATGAAGACAACAAGAAAACTATTTCTATCATTCTTGCTGTAATAATCGTCATTGTGTTGGCAATTTTTGCAATTCAGAAATTATACATCCAACCAAAGGAAAACAAAGCACAAGTTGAAATCTATAAGGCGCAAAAGTTATTCAACAATGGTGACTATGAGAAGGCTTTAACCGGTGACGGCGTAACATATCTCGGTATTGAACAAATAGCTGATGAATACAAAATAACAAAGACTGGAAAGATGGCTCGCTATTACATGGGCATCTGCAACCTTCATCTTGGTGAATATCAGAAAGCTATTGACAATCTCAAGAAGTTCAAATCAAACGACTATTTCGTATATGCAATGTCAAAATCAGCCATGGGTGACGCTTACGTAGAACTTGGCGACTACTCTTCAGCTATCAGCTGCTACAAACGCGCTGCAAACATCCATGAGAACGAACTGACAACTCCAGAATACCTTAAGAAACTCGCAATCACCTACGAACTTGCCGGTGATAACAAGAATGCATTGGCAGCATATCAGGAAATCGTTGACAAATATCCTTCATCAACAACACAGATTGATGCAAAGAAAGCCATTGGAAGACTCCAAGGAATAAAATAATCTTAAATGGCCAAGGTGGTTTTTATGGGTACTCCGCAGTTCGCTGTGGAATCACTGAAAAAAATAATCGAAGCCGGACATGAAATAATTGCGGTTGTTACCGTACCAGATAAACCAGCAGGACGAGGGTTGAAAATGCTCTCGTCCTCTGTTTGTTTATATGCCAAGGAAAACGGACTGCCAGTGTTCCAACCCGAAAAACTTAATGATCCCGACTTTGTAAGCATAATACAGACTCTGACTCCTGACATCATTGTCGTGGTGGCATTCCGCAAACTTCCCAAAAGCATCTGGAGCATACCCAAATACGGCTCTTTCAACGTGCATGCCTCTCTCCTCCCACAATACAGAGGTGCAGCCCCGATGAATCATGCTATCATCAATGGAGAGACCCAAACGGGAATAACAACTTTTCTGCTTGATGACAATATTGATACGGGAAACATTATTTGCCAACAGCCAGTAGAAATCAATCCGACAGACACTCTCGAAGACCTGCACGACAAAATGATGGTCACAGGTGCCTCTCTCGCCGTAAAAACCATAGACAAACTCATCTCAGGTGATTACCATCCAATCATCCAATCAGAACTTATTCCAGAAGGCACAGTAATTCACGGTGCTCCCAAAATAACCAAAGAATTCTGCCAAATCAATTGGAACAACACCTCCATAAATATATACAATAAAATACGAGGTCTCTCCCCCACTCCCTGCGCATTTACAGTCCTGAAATCAACTGACGGTCGCATGATGTCAATCAAAATCTTCAAAACTGAATATCAGCTAATTGAAGATGAAACCCAACTCAAAACTCCGGGTACCGTCATCACTGACAATGTAAAGTATCTTGGTGTCAGCACAAAAGACGGGATTATTTTCTTGAAAGACCTGCAGCTCGCAGGAAAGAAAAGAATGGACATAGAAAGTTTTCTAAGAGGCAACAAGATGATAGGTGCCGTCACTGTTTCCCCTGACAATGCCATAATCAATTAGCCACCTGATTATATCAATCATACTATGTGGCTCAATATCAGGAAATAACGTACAGAGTTCATCTGATGTCGCATCGCGTGACCTCAATTTTTCACAGATAGTATTGATAACCTCCTCACTCGCAGGGGAATTTTTAATATCCCGTCTTCTTTTACGACAATAGTCACATATTCCGCAACGCTTATTGTTGTTATCCTCGCCAAAATACTGCAACAACATGCTGCTTCGGCACTTGGAGGTATTCGTCACATAGGCTGTAATATAATCAAGGTATTCGTGCGCTATCTTTTTACGTTGTTTGTAAAATGATTCATCTGAAAACATGTACTTTTTATTGCTTACAGCATGTACAAAAGTAATCTTTGGCGAATCGCTGTAAGGAATGTAATCGACTATTTCCTGTTTTGTCAGAAACTTCAGAATATCAACAACTTGCTTTACATCCACACCAAGTCGAGATGCTATCAGAGTCTCTTCTATTTTACCATATTCGCTGAAAATTCCCCCATAAATGCGAAGCAGAGTCTGGATAAAATCATCCAATTCGGGATGACGCAACTGATAATCGTACAAAGTGTCACGCCCAACCTTTACAATAAGTCTTGATGGATTCTGAAATGCCTCCGACAAAGCTATTGCGCCTTGATTTTCAATGATTTTCAATGAGTTATGCACAATTATCGGCTTAAAGTCATACTTTCTGCAGAAATCAAAGATATTAAAATCAAAAGTCATATTCTCACCTGAGCCAACGGGCAGTTTATAATAATTTCCCAACGAGCCATAGATTAACTGAATTGTCTTTATATCAGGATATGAATCCTCAAAACGGTTTTGAAGATTATCAAGGTCATTGTCATTGAACAGAAGGATTCCAAAAGCCGGCAGATTGTCTCTTCCGGCACGCCCCACTTCCTGAAAATATGACTCTATGTTATCAGGAATGTCAAGATGAACCACGAACCGCACATCAGGCTTGTCAATACCCATTCCAAAGGCATTTGTCGCCACAATAATGCGGGTTTTGTTGCTTTTCCAATCATTTTGTTTGCGATCACGGATTTTGTCATCAAGTCCTGCATGATAGTAATCGGCTGATATATTATTGTCATTCAGGAATTTGGAAATTTCAACAGTGCCTTTTCTATTTCGCATATAGACTATTCCGGAACCGTTTACGTTATTTGCTATTCTCAGCAAACGCCCCAATTTATTTTCTTCCTTATAGACAAGATACGACAGATTCTGCCGTTCAAAGGATGTTCTAAGGACATTGTGTGATTTGAATTTCAGCTTATCCTGAATGTCATTAACTACCTTTGGTGTTGCAGTTGCAGTCAGTGCAAGAATCGGAACATTCGGCAGATAATGGCGGATTTCGGCAATATCAAGATAGGCCGGACGGAAATCATAACCCCATTGGGATATGCAGTGTGCCTCATCAACTGCAATCAGGCTTATTCCTAATTTTTCGATATTAATCTGGAACAAATCAGTTTTAAGTCTTTCAGGAGAGACATACAGAAACTTTGTTTCATTATATATGACATTGTCGATGACACAGGTCTGCTCATAGAACGTCTGTCCGGAAAACAGAACATCAGCCTTGATTCCCCTGGATTTCAAAGCAGCCACTTGGTCCTTCATCAACGCAATAAGCGGCGAGATTACAAGACACAATCCATCGCAAGCGAGAGCTGGGACCTGAAAACAGATGGATTTTCCTCCACCGGTAGGCAGCAATGCAAGAGTATCCCTGTTTTCAAGGATGGAACTGATAACATCTTCCTGGAGTGACCTGAAGGAATCATAGCCCCAGAAAGTCCTAAGCACCTCTTTTATATCAGTATGCTGATGCATCGTTTTTTGGAAAATAAATGGTTTAACTCGAAGCAAAAATAATAAATAAACTATTATTTTTGCGAATTGAAATTCAAAACATGGAAGTTTTTTATTACAAAGATATTACTGAAGGCATAGTTGCTCTGCCAGTTGAAGAGTCAAAACATATTCTCAAGGTTCTTCGTAAAGTACCAGGAGATTCGATACTCATAACTGACGGTCACGGTAAACTGTATGACGTCGAAATAGTTGAAGGCGGGAGGCAGTGTATTGTAAATTCAAAGTTCAGCAGCGTCAGAGAATCCGGACGCAATTACTACCTTCACCTTGCAGTGGCTCCGACTAAAATGATGGAACGCTATGAATGGCTTGTGGAAAAATGTATGGAAATAGGAATTGACGAGCTCACACCTATTTTATGTGAACATTCCGAGAGAAAAATCATCAAAGAGGAACGGCTGGCTAACATTGCAGTCTCAGCCATGAAACAGTCTAAAAACCTGTATCTGCCCAAGATTAATCCTTTGACTCCGTTCAAGGAATTCATTAAACGGCCTATAGAAGGCAACAAATGTATAGGATATTGTGAAAGCACAAGCAAAGACTATTATTTCAACAAAATCACAGATGGCATCAATACAATGCTCATAGGACCAGAAGGAGATTTCTCCAAAGAGGAATTGAATCTGGCTTTTGAAAACGGCTACAAAGGCGTGTCACTCGGCAACACCATTCTCAGAGTGGAAACGGCAGCCATTGTGGCCTGCAACATGGTGGCTGTCAAAAATTTTAATATTGAATAATGAAAAGAATTCTAATCGTTATTTTACTGATTTCCAGCTCTATGATTATCTGCGCACAGTCAACCGTCAAAATAGCGCTGTGCAAATACTCCGGTGGCGGTGATTGGTATGCAAATCCGACATCATTGCCCAATCTAATCGAATTCTGCAATCAAAACATCGGTACGACCATTGACCCAGTACCCGCAACTGTTGAAGTGGGCAGTACAGACATTTTCAGTTATCCTTTTGTGCATATCACCGGTCACGGCAACATCCTATTTTCCGACAGTGACGTCAGGAACCTGCGTCAATACATGATTTCCGGAGGGTTTCTTCATATTGATGACAATTATGGCATTAAGCCGTATGTTTTCAGAGAGATAAAAAAGGTATTTCCAGAGACTGATTTTGTGGAGCTTCCATTCTCACATCCCATCTTTCATCAGAAATATGAGTTCAAGGCAGGGCTGCCCAAAATACATGAGCACGACAATAAGCCGCCGCAAGCATTCGGCATTTTTTATGAAGGACGTTTGGTATGTCTTTTCACTTATGAATGTGATTTAGGTGACGGCTGGGAAGCTACCGCAGTTCATCATGACTCCGAGGAGAATCATCAGAAAGCACTGCGTATGGGGGCTAATATAATCCAATATGTCTTTGATAACTGACACCAATTTGACACTTTAACATTGTAAAGTCTCGTCAAGGCACGTCACTGCTCGTCTAAAATCGATAGTATTCCCACATCGGACCACGAACTTTGCGCTTGCGCAATATCGCAGCAACAGGATTTTCAGGGGTGTCAGGAAAAACCCATGTCATACCTGTTTTTGCAGCATCTTCCTTCAGATGCGAAATATCAACATCTTTGGAAATGTAATATATCGGGTTAATAAGCTCCGACTTGTCTTTGATTATTCCTTCCTTCAATGCAACAGCACACAAATCTGTATTAGGATAAATTCTCATCCCAATATAAGGGAAAAAAACTGAATTTTCAATCTTTTTGCTGTTTTCAAATGTCTCTGCAAGCGAATCCTCAGTTTCACCATAACCGCACAAGATTAAAAAATGAGCGAAGAAAATCCCAAGGTCATTACAGTAGTTGCTTGTTCTCAATATGTCTTCAAACTTAAAATCTTTCTGATAATTAACGAGTTGCGAATCAGAAAATGACTCCGTGCCAAATTCAATATGGGTAAGCCCCGCCTTCTGATACAGCTCAAGATCCTCGTATGTGAGGTTTGACGGTGAAAAATAAGCACCCCAGTTAATCTTGACGCCACTGTCAATTATGAGATTGCAAAGTTTGTAATTGTACTCCCTATTGATGTTAAATATGGAATCAGTGAAGAAAAGATATGTTATTTCCTTTTTTCTGTATAAATCGACAATATTCTCTACAACCTTGTATGGGTCAAGAGTTCTTACGACTCTTCCCTCAATGACAGGATAACTGCAATAAATACACCTTTTCGGACAGCCGCGTTTAGTCTGTATGTTGAGCATACCCGATTTGGGCCAATAGAATTCCGTCAGTTTCTCATCGAATTGGACATCAATACTTCTGACAAAATTAACCCTGTCATTGACAATAATATCACCATCATCTTTTCTGTACACAAGTCCCTCAATATCAGACACTTTTTCACCGTTATCCAAAGCATTGATTAATTGTATGTTACTTTCCTCGCCTTCCCCTTTGATACCGTAATCTGCATCAAGTTCTTTCAGCAACAGTTCCGGGAAAATAGAAAATCCCGAACCTCCCACAAGAAGAACAGCCTGGGAATATTTTCTTATATAAGACGTAATTTTCTTATAATGTGCGATGAAAGTATTCTTTGCATAAATATTTACATCATCTATGTTTCGGAGTGACAATTCTATGTATCTGTAATGATTTGATGTAAGAACATTTTCAAAATCATCAAATGAATTCAGATTGAAATCAAAAAAATCAAAATCATAATTCTTAAGATTCTTCTTTTGATATGTCCACAGATATGAAAGTCCTATTGGATATACCGGATACGGATTTGAATAATTGTTAGCCGATACTAATAATATCTTCTGCACACTAATTAATAATATTTTTGCAAAAGTAATAAAAAAATTTCTTCTGAAGAAAGCCACTGATATTCATTGTCACGTCTGAACCAAGTGACCTGACGTTTTGCATATCTCCGAGTATCGGTTTTTATTTTTTCCACGGCAAAATCCAAAGTGCAATTTCCGTCAAGGTATTCAAACAATTCCTTGTAGCCGACTGTATTAAGAGCGGTCAGATGTCTCAGTGGAACCAAAGATTTTACTTCCTCGAGCAAACCTTGTTTCATCATTTCATCAACACGTAGGTTTATTTTTTCCACAAGTTGTTCACGCGGAATTGAAATGCAGTATTTGTCAATGTTGAAATTGCGTTCCTTATCAATACCGTTTCTTAGAGATGAAAACTTCTTTCCTTCAGTGTAATAGACCTCTATCGCACGAATAAGTCTTATAGGATTTGACAAATCCACGATTTCATAATATTCGGGGTCAACTCTTTTCAATTCCTCCTGTAATGCAGCAATACCTTGGGTTTCAAGCAGTTTTTTAAGCGAAACTCTGATTTCAGGGTCAGGGTCAGGAAGTGCATCAATACCCTTGGTTACAGCATCAATATAGAGTCCGGATCCACCGCAAAGTATCACATTGTCGTGAGTTTGAAAAAGTCTGTCAAGCAGGGCAATGGCATCGGTTTCATAGCGTGACACATCGTATCTTTCGTTAACGGAAAGGTGTCCGATAAAATGATGTCTCGCTGCAGCAAGTTCTTGAGGGGTAGGTTTGGCAGTTCCAATGTTGAGTTCCTTATAGAACTGACGTGAATCGGCTGAAACTATTTCAGTGTTAAGAGACTGTGCAAGTCGTATCGCAAGAGAGGTTTTTCCGGATGCTGTCGGACCGGCAATAACAATGAGATTTTTATTTTTAGTAGTTATAATCGGTATCGACATCAGTTAAATCATTGTAGCCGTCGTCAAAATCATCATCAGAATTTCCGTCATAATAATCATCGTCATCAAAACCAGCAACTTTTTCTTCATCGATATCATCTAAATCAATTTCCATCTTCTGAGCGCGTTTGGTCTCAATATAATCCTCGAGGTCGCCTTCGCTTCGCAGACAACACGGCAGGTCATCATCGTTTGTATCGGCAATTTCCATGCATTCAATATACAATGTTATTGGATTCATGAAATCATATTCATAAACCATCCTCTGACCGGTATGAGTAATCACATCTTCAATTTTGGTATCGCCCATAGTTCTGGTAGGCATCATCATTAAATATTCATCATTTTCACGTTGCAGCTCTTCAATGTCATCTTCATCTATCAACATGTCAATCAAGGATATTTCCTCTTCCTTAACCCAGAATTCATTGCTCAAATAGAAGGAGGCAAGTTCATTGTCACGGAAGCCACAAACATCAACAAGAAATGAATGGAGTTCAAGAAACGTCTGGCTTCCAAGGATTTCGACATCTCTCAAAAACTCATCGACCTCATTGCAGACTATCCGTAGTGTGTAAGTTTTCATTATTTTTTTCTTTATTGTATCTATATTCATTCAAGACTTCGAAACTGACAGGTTCCAGGCCTCTCGTTTTGGCGATGTCGAGCATATATTG
Organism: Bacteroidales bacterium; assembly: GCA_017538085.1. Classification (GTDB taxonomy): domain Bacteria; phylum Bacteroidota; class Bacteroidia; order Bacteroidales; family BM520; genus RGIG7150. The sequence continues at coordinate 11,546 of JAFYJP010000058.1, forward strand.
GAATGCAGCTTCAAAGGAATTATCGCATTGGCCGTCAAGAATGGCATCTTTGACTGCATTTTTAATCACACCCACATCCTTGCAAGGTTCAAGTCCAAAAGTACGCATAATATGTTCTCCCTTGATAGGCGGCTGCCAGGTTCTCACAAAATCCTTTTTCTCCAGTTCCTTGATTTTCTGTTCGACGAGATTGAAATGTTCCTTGTACATTTTAATCTTCTGTTCATTGGCTGAAGTAATGTCAGCATTGCAGAGGAGCATCAAATCATCAATATCTTCGCCAGCGTCGAAAATGAGTCGGCGAACCGCAGAATCAGTAACGAATTCAGATGAAAGCACCTGCGGACGGAGATGGAGGGAAACCATTTTCTGGACATATTTCATCTTCTCGTTTGTCGGCATTTTAAGACGTGGGAAAATCTGCGCAACTTTACGGGCACCAACCACCTCATGACCATGAAACGACCATCCGTTGACATCATCAAATCTCTTTGTGTCAGGCTTTGCAATATCATGTAAGATAGCAGCCCATCTTAGCCAAAGGTTGTCGGATTTTTCAGCGACATTGTCAAGAACCTTCAGAGTATGATAAAAAACATCTTTATGTGCCTTACCGTTAATATTGTCTATTCCCTTGAGTTTTAACATCTCAGGGAGAATATATCTGAGCAGTCCAGTTTCATCGAGCATCAGAAAGCCCGTGGACGGACGTGGGGCAAGTATTATCTTATTCAATTCATCAACAATGCGTTCCTTGGACACTATTGAGATACGGTCAACATTCCTTGATATTGCCTCCATCGAAGAATTTTCGATTGAAAATCCGAGCTGTGTTGCAAATCTCACGGCTCTCATCATTCGCAGCGGATCATCAGAATAAGTGATATCAGGATCAAGAGGTGTTCTTATTATTCCTTCGTTAAGGTCACGAATACCATTGAAAGGGTCAATAAGTTCACCGAAGTTGTCAGCATTTAGGGATATGGTCAATGCATTGATTGTGAAGTCTCTGCGGCTCTGATCCTCTTCCAATGTACCAATTTCGACAATTGGTTTGCGGGAATTCTTGTTGTATGACTCTTTTCTTGCTCCCACAAATTCAACTTGATATTCGACACCTTCGAAATTACAACGAACCATTGCAGTTCCGAAATGTCTGAAATGGGCTGTTCTGACGCTGTTGACTTTTGAGGCGAAAACTTCAGACAGCTGGATACCACTACCGATACATACAATATCAATGTCACTCGAAGGGCGCTGCAAGAAATAATCACGCACATATCCGCCAATTACATAAGCCCGGACGTCAAGTTCTTCAACAGACTCCTTAAGCACTTCAAAAATATTATTTATCTCAAGAAGATTTATCTGTGTCATAAGTCATAATTGGAATGCAAAAGTAATATTTTTTGATTAACTTTGCATACAAAATATTGATTATGTCTAACATTAAAAACATATTGTCGCTCAAGGAACTCACCACATTAATACAGAGAACGATAGCCACTGATATGAACACCTTGTACTGGGTGAAGGCAGAGCTGGTAAAGCTCAACTGTGCGGCCTCATCGGGGCACTGTTATCCCGAACTTGTTGAAAAGGAAGGCTCCAAAATCAGTGCACAGATGCGTGGGATAATATGGAAAGATGTTTACAGCGTCCTTTCGTCCAAATTCAAAAGAATCACACATACCGAAATAGCCTCGGGCATGCAACTGTTGCTCCAAGTTCAGGTAACATATTCACCTGTCTATGGACTTTCCCTGATGGTCATGGATATTGACCCGACCTACACCACAGGGGCATTAGCCTACGAAAAGCAACAGACCATTGACCGACTTACCGAAGAAGGGGTGATGGATTTAAACAAAAGCATTCCGATGCCTTGGCTTCTGCAGAAACTCGCAATCATTTCGGCAGACAGCAGCAAAGGATATAACGATTTCATGCAGACAATAGATGAATACGCAGAACAATATTCAATTTTCACAAAACTCTACAATGCGGTACTTCAAGGCAATATTGCAGTCTCATCACAAATTGCGGCCTTCGAGGAGATAAAGATGAACTCCGACAGTTTCGATGCTGTCATCCTCATAAGAGGAGGCGGAGGCGACATAGACATGAACTGCTATGACAACTACGAGCTTGCCTACGAAATTGCGACATTCCCGATTCCCGTCATCACAGGGATCGGACACTCCACCGACACATCTGTCGCCGACATGGTTTCTGCTGCCAGGATGAGAACTCCTACGGAAGCTGCAAATTTCGTACTGTCGGGGTTTGCAAGATTTGAAGAAGCTCTCAATCTGTTGCAGGACAACATCATAAAATTCACTTCCCGCCAGATAGACTATTTCAAGAACAGCCTCAACAACATCGCATCACTAATCATCACAAAACCTTCGGCAATAACTGCATACAACAACAATTTACTTACGCGGACAGGTGACAACATGACAAAATATGTACTACTAAAACTGACAAATTACAATAATAATCTTAACAGAATCGTTGATAACATATCAAAAAATGTCACAATGAAACTGAACTCCGACAAGATAAAACTTGACAATTACGATGCAGCGATAAAACTGCTCAGCCCTTTAAACATCTTGAAAAGAGGATACAGCATTTCATATCTCAATGGAAAAGCAATAACCGACACAGACTGCATCAAGGAAGGTGACATCATTGAAACTCAATTATATAACGGGAAAATAGAAAGTAAAACAACTAAAATAATATCTAATGAAAGAAAATAAAATTACTTACGAAACCGCATTAAAAGAACTAAACGACATATATCAGAGCATGGAAGACAACGCCATTGGCGTAGATGAACTGACGGAAAAGCTCAAGCGTGCAAGCGATCTCATCAAAATCTGCCGTGACAAGCTGAAACTTACCGAAGAAGAAAGCAAAAAGATACTCGAACAATTCAAAACCATGTAATACAAATGGAACCGATAATAAAGCTGACAGGTATCCATAAAAGCTACGGCAACCTTCATGTGCTCAAAGGCATCGACCTTGAAATACATCCTCATGAAATAATTTCCCTGGTCGGAGCCTCGGGAGCTGGAAAATCCACGCTCCTGCACATTATCGGCACTCTCGACCGTCCCGACAATGGTTCTGTCACATATAATGGAACCGATGTTTTCAAATTCAACGACAAGAAACTGTCGGAATTCAGAAACAAAAACATCGGATTCATATTTCAGTTCCATCATCTGCTTGCTGAATTTACAGCATTGGAAAATGTCTGCATTCCAGCATATATAGCAGGTAGCACCAAAAAGAATGCAGAGACAAAAGCCATGCAGCTCCTCGAAATGCTGTCGATGGAACACCGGGCCGAACATAAACCCTCAGAACTGTCAGGAGGTGAACAACAACGCGTGGCAGTCGCCCGTGCCCTTATCAACTCACCCGAAATCATTCTTGCAGATGAACCGTCGGGCAACCTCGACTCGGAAAATGCAGCTGAACTGCACAAGCTCTTTTTCTCCCTTCGAGATGAAATCGGAATAACCTGCGTTATCGTAACTCATAACGAATCGTTCGCACAAATGGCCGACACCAGACTTACAATGATAGACGGAAATATTGTCCGCTAAAACTCTCAACTTATTGAAAAATGAAGAAACTACTCGTAATAATATTAGCAATAACAGCAGGTTTGTCAGTTTACGCCCAGACCATGCTGACAGACGTAAACAAAGCCGATGAACTCTACAAAGATGACAAATTCGCCGAATCTTTGTTCATATACAACAGCATCGACAATCCCGATGGCAGAATAGCAAAGCGAATCGAAGAAATCCAAAAGAAACTGTCGGACGCAGACTTCGCCAACGACCAGTTTCAGAAATGTATTCTTGACGGCAACAATGCAAACAAAAACCAGAATTACGAACTGGCATACATCTGCTTCAATGCAGCTCTTCTGATAAAACCAGATGCCAATTTCCCAAAAACCAAACTGAGAGATTTAAGCCAATTCATTACTGACCCGAATGTGGACAAACGCTTTGACAATCTCATCGCAACTGCCGACAAATACTACGAAAGCCAGAATTACGAAATGGCCAAGAAAACATATAAAGATGCTCTCGTAATCAAGCCTGGTGATGCACATTCATCAAACCGCATCGTTGAAATCGACGATATAATGGTTAAGAAAAATGCCTCGCAGAAAGAATATGACGACAACATCTTCTATGCCGACAGATTTATGGCAAACAATGATCTCGAACAGGCAAAAGTCTATTATCAGAAAGCGCTGGAGCTCCAACCAAACGAAACATACCCAAAAAACAAACTAAACGAAATCCTGAAAACGCAGACTGATGCAGCCCAACTTGAAACAAGCTACCTCACAGCCATAAACAAGGGAGATTCGGCATTCATGCAACACTCTTACGACACGGCAAAAGAATTCTTCTCGGAAGCACTGACATACAAACCTACTGAAGAATACCCGCGTACAATGATAAATAAAATCAACAACGCAATCGACTCACAAAATGCCAAGGCAAACGAAATAGCCACCATCAGAACCAACATCAGCGAGACAATCGCAGCAAAGCAGTTCGTAACCGCACAGTCTCACATTCAGAAAGGCCTTGCCCTCCTACCCCAGGATTCATTATTCCTTTCACAAAAGGCCATGGTTGACTCCATCCTGACACAGCGACAAATCGATGACATGAATTTCGACAACTTCGTTGACATGGCAAAAGACGCATACGCTTCCAAAGACTACGAAAATGCTTCCAGATATTATTCCATGGCATTGGACATCAAACCTGACGAAAACATTGCCTCTAAAAAACACAAAGCAGATTCTCTCTACCAAGTGAAACTTGACAGAGAAACCGCCAAACTTGCCGCCGCCGACAAAAAAGCAGAAACTCAGAAAAAAACCGAAAAGCCACAAACTGTCCAAGAGAACAGTAAGGCCAAACCTCAGGATATATCAGCTGCAAATGAAGAACAGAACAAAATAGCAAACGAGACAAAAGGCACTGACCAACAGCCCGCAATCGAGCAGAAAACACAAAACGAAACTGCTGACGCTGAAAGGAAACCACTCGAAGAACCACAGAACAAAATCAGCACCACAAACCAATCGGATGCTTACACAAAACTGCTTAACGACAGCAAGTTAAGTTACAGCAAAGGCCAATATGACAAAGCCTTGGCAGGATACGCATCAATACTCAAGACTTACAAAGATGACCCTACGGCACAACAAAGCATCAATGAAATAACCACCTTGCTCAACAACAATGTAGTCAGACAACTGGTAACCGCACCTGTCACCATCCCTGCAGGTTCAAAACAGAACTTTGATTTTGAGAAACTGCTGCCGAAAGACCGCAAAAACAATTACCTCAAAATAATCATCAAATCCATTGATGACAAGACGCCAAAAATTTATGTCAACTTATACAAGTTCAACGCCAAGAAGAGCGGATTCCTTCTGAAGGATGTAAACGCCAATGCCGGCAACGAGGCACTGTACATATCATTAAGCGTAATACCATCATGGATGCGTGAAGACATCAGCCGTTTCGAGATAGTCACAGAAGGCGGCGATGTCAACATAGTCGAGATATCAATCATCGCCGTACCGTAATCTTATGTAGCTTCCACCAAATACTGGTAGTTCAAAACATCATAGATTATTCTTCAATCAATTCAGGGATTTTGACAACCTCACCGGTATCATAATAGCCTGAATCGAGTTTGTCCTTCAGCTTGCCGAAACAATCGAGAGTGTAATTGACATCATCAAGAGAATGGGCAGCTGTAGGTATAAGTCTGAAAATAATCTCACCCTTCGGAATAACAGGATACAATACTACCGAACAGAAGATGTTAAACTCTTCCCTCAATGCGTATGCCATATTTGTGGCTTCGGATACGGAACTCTTGAAATATACAGGCGTAACACATGACTCGGTTCTTCCTAAATTGAATCCGCGCTCCTTAAGACCTGACTGCAAAGCATGAACGTTCTCCCATAACTTATCCTTATATTCAGGATGTTTTCTAATGAGATCCAAACGTTTCAGAGCGCCGATGGTCATTGGCATAGGCAGTGACTTTGCATAAATCTGTGAACGCATATTGTATTTCAAGTAATCGATGATAGTTTTTTCGGAAGCTACAAACGCACCAATACCTGCAAATGACTTTGCAAATGTACCGAAATAAACATCTATCTTATCCTGAACACCGAAATATTCACCTGTTCCGGCACCGGTCTTACCCATAGTTCCTATACCATGTGCATCATCAACAAGAAGACGGAAATTATATTTCTCCTTAAGGTCGGTAATACCTTTGAGGTTACCTATCGCACCGGTCATTCCGAATACACCTTCTGTAATTACGAGGACACCTCCACCCTGCTCATTTGCAAGACGAGTGGCATTGACAAGACGTTTTTCAAGACTTGCCATATCATTATGTATATAGCTGAAGCGCTTGCAGTTAGTCATACGCATACCATCAATGATGCATGCATGAGCCTCAGCATCGTAAACGATAACGTCACGACCCCTTTTGTCACACAGACAGTCGATTATGGAATTCATCCCTTGATAGCCGAAGTTCAGAAGATAGCATGAAGGCTTATTGACAAAAGCAGCAAGTTCCTCCTCAAGCTGACGATGATATTTGGTCTGACCCGACATTGCCCTGGCTCCCATTGGATAAGCCATACCGTATTTTTCGCATGCTTCGGCATCAGCCTTTCTTACTTCAGGATGGTTTGCAAGTCCCAAATAATTGTTGAGACTCCATACGAGAACTTCTCTTCCGTTAAACCTCATGTGCGGTCCCAATTCACCTTTGAGATTTGGAAACATAAAATAACCTTCTGCTATTTTTTGATACTGTCCCAACGGACCAGCATCTCTCTTCATTCTTTCAAAAATATCCATATTAACTTTTTTTTAATTATTTTCTGTTTTGCAAAAATATAAATAATATTTCAGATGAAATTGTTTTTCCTATTATTTTTGCAACCTAAAACAGCCCCTGATGGAAAAGACAAAACAAACATTTGCAATATATTCACAAAATTTGGATTTCACCTCAAAAGCATCACTTTTATCATTAGGGAACATGGTTTTGGATATTGCAGGAATTGACGCAAACAAAAAAGGATTTGGCGTTGATGCTGTATTAAGTCACAACTATGCATGGGTGGCTATGCGAATGAGACTCAGAATATTGCGCTATCCTGAAGAATCCGAGAACGTCAATGCTGAAACATGGATTGAAAATTGGTCGAAATTCACCACACAGCGTGACTGTGTTATGACAGACGACAACGGCAACAGAATTATGGAAGCAGCCATAATATTCACGCTGATAGACTTCAATCTGCGACAAACCGTAAACATGCTTGACAAACTTCCTGATTACGGAGGCTTCATAAATCCTGAAATATTGGACACATGTGCTCCAGGCAAGGTGAAACCGCCACAGAATGAGACACTAATCGGCCAGCATACTGTCTCCATCAACGACCTTGACGTCAACATGCATGTCAACAGTTTCCGTTATATCGCATGGATACTTGACTGCATCCCGATTGACTTATACAAGGAAAACGAAATCACAGATATAGAAATTAACTTTATCCACGAAATACTCTATGGTGAAACCGTCACCATTTATTATGAAAAAATTGAGGATAATGTTTATATCTTCGACATTCACAACCATGAAGGCATTTCAGCAAATCGCTGTAAGTTAACATTCGTTCCTGTTTGCCGTCTTAAATAAAATAACAATCGTCCAAACAAGTAAGATAAGTCCTTTGACAATACTTGTTGCTGCTATGGCCCACCAGATGCCCAGCACACCGAGTGATGTGGATGCCAAAAAAAGTGCAAGCGGAATGCGCAAGACATTGAAAGTGACACTGATAACAGCCGGTGGCAACGTTCTCCCAAATCCGTAGAACACTCCTTGGGAAATTATCTCAACCATCATAAGTATTTGAGAATATCCAGAAATCCTCAAATACTCTGCACCGGACATACATGCATCTCTGTCAGGCACAAACAAAAAGAAAAGTTCTCTGCCAAAGAAAATGAAACCAATAGTACCAACCATTCCGACTACTATAGCAACCAACATTGACCTTTTGTAAGCACTCGCCATTCTCTTGTGCTCACCAGCAGCATAATTCTGTGCCACAAACGCACATAACGCCGCAGAAAGCCCCAAGGCAGTGTACCATGTAAGCGATTCGAGTTTGCTGCCAGTGGTAAACGACAACAATGCAATATAACCGCCATTCGCAGAGGCAATTCTTCCAAGAAGCATGTTTACAAAGGCATATACTGCATTCAACAAAGCCACAGAAGTGCCGATTCTGAAGATAATTCCGGCTTTTTTCCTGTCAATTCTTGTGAATATTTTCAGTCCGTTGAATAGTACCTTTCTGATTTTCACAACATAAATAAAAGTCAGACACACAATAAGCTTTGACAGCAGTGTGGCTACTGCAGCACCGTCCGAACCCATATTGAATCCATAGATAAACAATGGATCCAACAGCATATTCAATGCGAACCCGCCACCAAAAATATACATGGGCACGCGAGTGTTTCCGGCACCGTTGAAACTTCCGACAAATGCAGTGGATATAAAATAAAAAGGAAATGCCAACGACACAATCCGCAGGAATCTGTTCGACAATGATGCAATATCCGTTTCAAGAAGAAACAGATTCACTATCTGCTTTGACAGGACAAAAACCATTACAGTACAGAAGAGGGAAATGACGGTTGCAATAGTCACATTATTAGCAATATACTTCTTCGCATCATCACTATTGGACACACCTACGGACTGTCCGACTGTAACTTCGGCACCGGTATTAGTCAACATGGAAAGCGATTCGACAATCCAGGTAATGATACCGCACGTACCTACCGCCGCTACAGCCTCATTACTGTAATGACCGAGCCACGCGATATCGGTAAGGCTGTAGAACATCTGCATAAAATATGAGGCAATGAGAGGCAGAGACAATCTAAACAATTGTCCGCCAATACTCCCCTTGGTCAGATTTACGGTGCCCTCCATTACTCATAATTTTTCGCAAAAATAAACAAAAAAAATGTATCTTTGCCGCATGGACAAAAAACAAACATTCAAAGGTGCGGGAGCAGCCATTGTCTCCCCTTTTCACAACGACTTGTCAATCGACTATGAAGCGCTTGAAAAGACCATAGAACATCTTATTGCCGGCAATATAGACTTCATCGTTCTTCTCGGCTCTACCGGCGAGGCTTCGACCATCAAAAAGAATGATCAGGAACAGATGATAAACTTTGCATCTGCAATAATCAATAATAGAGTGCCGCTGATTATAGGATGCAGCGGTAACTCCACAACTGATGTCATTGAGAGAGTCCGAGAAATCTCAAAATTAAAAATCGACGGGATTCTTTCAGCATCACCATATTACAACAAACCAAGCCAGGAAGGCATATACCGGCATTTCAAAGCTGTAGCAGAATCGACCGACCTCCCGCTCATCATTTACAATGTGCCAGGACGAACCGTAAGCAACATCCTTCCTGAGACCTGCCTCCGCCTTGCCAACGACATTGGC
>JAFYJP010000059.1 GCA_017538085.1 Bacteroidales bacterium
AGAGTCTGACTCAAAACATTACTCAGGTTAATGCTGATGATGTTTGGGAAGCCGGATATACGGGAGAAGGTGTGGTAGTTGCCGTTATTGATAGCGGTGTCAACTATAACCATCTTGACCTCGCCGACCATTTGTGGGATGGTGGTTCCGAGTTTCCTCATCATGGCTGGGATTTTGTCAATAATGACAACGATCCTATGGATGACAATGGTCACGGCTCTCACTGTTCAGGTACTGTCTGCGGTGACGGTACGGCAGGGACTCAGACAGGTATGGCTCCTGATGCAACACTTATGTGTGTTAAGGTTTTGAATTCCAGCGGTAACGGTAGCTTGGCACAAATTACTGGCGGCATCGAGTTTGCAGTGGAGCACGGCGCTGACCTTTTCAGCATGTCATTGGGTTTTGCAGGCGGCGGTAACCAATCCGAAAGAATAGCTTTCAGAAACACTTGTAACAATGCTCTTGAAGCTGGTGTCGTTGCAGCTATCGCAGCTGGCAATGAGGGTTCTTCTATGTGGCAATTCCCTGTGCCTAATAATGTACGTGTCCCTGGTAACTGTCCACCACCTTGGCTGCATCCCGATCAGACGCTTATTGGCGGTACATCCTGCGTTGTTTGTGTATGCGCTGTCGATTATGATGATTCCCCTGCTTACTTTACATCCCATGGTCCTGTAACATGGCAGTCAATTCCTGGTTTTGATGACTATCCATATAATCCTGGAATTGGCCTGATACGTCCTGATGTCAGCGCTCCTGGCGTTAACATTGTATCATTAAACTATTCCGGAACTACAGGCTATACAACCATGAGCGGTACATCAATGGCAACACCATGCGTTGCTGGTGTGATGTGCTTAATGCTCTCGAAGAATAACGACCTTACACCTGCAGAAGTAGATGAAATACTTGAGACTACCGGTGTCCCACTGAGTGCTACAAAGAGCAATGTCACAGGAAGCTGCCGTATCGATGCGATGGCTGCAGTAGATGAGATAACAACAGGCCCAGTCAAATTCCACTATGCGTATGTTGATGATGCTGAGGGAAACAATGACCACCAACTTAATCCTGGTGAAACGGTATCACTTAATATGTATCTGTATAACTCTACAAATACAGCTCTTGGTGAAGCCACTGTAACTCTTTCCACAAAGAGTGAATATGTTACCCTGATAGATTCTGTGGCTGTTTTCTCAGGTTTCGGTCCTTATGACACCGTATGTGTTAATCATGCTTTCACTTTTGAAATCTCAGAAGATGCTATTCCAAAGAGAAACATCAATTTTACCATTGAGGCTGAAATTGAAGGCCAGAGTCTGTCCAAGTCCTCATTTAAACTCATGACATACGGTTCCATAATAACATTTGCTGGAGTGGTTGTAGATGACAGCGAAGGTAACGGAAACGGTAGGCTTGACCCGGGTGAAACTGCTGACATTTATGTTTATGTCGCAAATGACGGAAACAGAACTGCACCAAGCGTTTATGGCACACTGACGACAAACTACGAGAATCTGACGATAAACACAAATAACAGATTCTTCGGAAACCTTTTCTACGGTGTGACAAGATATGCACATTACAATGTCACTCTGAGTGCTGACGCAACACCTAATCAGGCTGTCCCTGTTTCAATTGAACTGCTTGACATGGAAGGTGAAACATATAGTTTTGATTTCAACTGTTCAATAGGTGGCGGAGCTCAAGTCCTCGAACCACCTACTGAAATGACACTTACACCTTTCACCAACGACATTGAAGTTACTTGGGAAGGTCCTGAAAATGTCACATACGTCCTTTACAGAAATGGGCAGTTCCTGGCTAACATTCTGTTCGAACATACATATACCGACTATGACCTTGAAAATGGCGAATATTGCTATTATCTTGAAATCCGTTATAATGCATCTTCATACTCAGAACCTTTGGAGGAATGCATATTCCTTGCTTATCAGGCTCTGCCAGGTGATGCTAACAGCGATAATCTCGTTAATGTTAACGATATACAGACAGTAGTGTCTTATCTGCTTGAACAGAATCCTTATCCTTTTGTATTCTATGCAGCAGATGTGAATGACGACGGTGAGGTCAATGTGCTTGACATTTTTGCTATTATTAACATTATTTACAACAAATAATAATGAAAAACAAACTTTTTATTGCACTGATGGGATTGGCAATTATACTTGGCACTACCATGTGCAACAGTACAAATGTCTCTTCCTCTAACAACCAGTCTCAGAGTGGTCAGACCAATAATCAGGGACAGAATCAGCAGAATAACCAAACAAACGGTAAAAACGTTATTTCGGCTCAGGTCACAAATGTCAGCGGCTCTACAATAGATGTCACTGTCAACCTGTCCAACGTTCAGGCTGTAAGCGGTTATCAGTTTGATGTGGTCCTCGGTGACAAATACTCATTCGTTGACGGTTCGGAAACTAAGTCTTCAAGACTTAGCGACAAACATATAATCGTCGCTAAAGCCGTTGAAAATGGCAACTTTCTGAGAGTGTTGTGCTATTCCATGCCTGGCACTGATATTTCCGGTAACAGTGGAGCTTTAGTTAGCTTTAAGCTGAAAGCCAAGAAAAACATTGCCAATCATGTTATTACACTCAGCAATTGTGTAATCTGTGACAAACAAGGTAAAACTTTTGATGTCATAGTAAAATAATTGTCTGAAATATTTTAAGAAATGCATCATAAGTCTTTGGGTTATTCTATGGAAAGTAAAAGACTTATGATGCATTTTTTTATTAATTACCACACTGTCTTCGGACAGAATATATGTCTCATCCTGAATGATGAAATTATTCGGATGGACTATAAGGATAACGGCTGGTGGAAAGTGGAAGTGCCTTATCCTGAACAGAAGACCATAAGATACAGGTATTTCCTGCGAAATGCCGATAATACAGAAATACATGAGTCCGGTGATTATAGAGTTGTGCATCTTCCTGAAAATGAAAGAAAAATAACATTTCATGATGAGTGGCAGGGCAATGATGACAACTCTCCGTTTATGACTGCTCCTTTCACTAAAGTTTTCTTTCACCATGATGATTTCCCAACTGAAGTTGGAGCGTATAATAATGAACTGATTATCAGGGTTACTGCCCTACAGATTCGGAAAGATGATACTTTGCTCGTAAGTGGCAACTGTGAGGAACTTGGCTGTTGGGATGTTTCAAAAGCAAAATTGATGTCGCATAATTTTGGATGTCGCTGGAGCACTAATATTAATGCGGTAAATCTTCCAAATCATATCGAAATTAAAATTATACGGAAACATGGTGATGATATTGAATGGGAAAACGGTGAAAATCATATTTTCCAATTGCCTTTTGTTGCTGATAACGAGACTGTTACTGTAGAACTTGCGTCTTTGAACTTTAATTATGGGAAGCCGAAATATAAGGGTGTGGCTGTTCCTGTTTTTTCGCTTAGAAGCAAAAACGACTGTGGAATAGGTGATTTCTTGGATATTAAAAAATTGGTCGATTGGGCTGTCAGTCAAGGACTTAGTTTTATCCAGCTATTACCCGTCAATGATACAACCTCATCAAAAACATGGCATGATTCGTATCCGTACGCACCTATTTCAGTGATGGCGTTGAATCCGATGTATTTGCATATTGCAGAGATGAGGAATGAAACATATCTGCAATACGTTGACTATGATGCGGTTTATAAATTAAAGGCGGATTATTCCAAACGTTTGTTCGAACGTAACGCTGGGAGAGTGCTAAAATCGCAGAAGTATAAAATGTTTTTTGAACAGAATTCGGGATGGCTCAAGCCATACGCTGCATTCTGTGTTCTGCGTGATAAATATGGAACTACAAATTATTGTTGTTGGAAAGAATTTTCGACATATAATAATACAATTCCCGAAATGTTGGAATTGTCTGAAGAATATGGTGTGCAGATGAAATATTATTATTTCATTCAGTTTATGCTTGACAGCCAACTCCGTGAAGCATATACATACGCACATTCGCATGGGGTGGCATTGAAAGGCGACATTCCAATCGGAGTAATTCATGACAGCGTGGAAACTTGGATGTATCCTCATTATTTCAATCTTGACGGACAAGCTGGTGCTCCACCTGATTTTTTCTCTGAAGATGGGCAGAATTGGGGATTTCCAACTTATAACTGGGACAACATGGCAGCCGATGGTTATAAGTGGTGGAAAAAGCGTCTTGCCAAGATGGCTGAATATTTCGATGCATACCGTATCGACCATGTTCTGGGATTCTTCCGTATCTGGGAGATTCCTTCAGGTCAGAAAAAGGGGCTTATGGGGCATTTTTCTCCCGCATTGCCTCTAACTGTTGAAGAAATGGAAGTGGCAGGATTCCATTTCGATGCCGGAATTCATGCGAATCCTTTGGGTACAGATATGCTTTTCATGGAGGACACAAAGGTGAAAAACAGGTTCCATCCCTACATTGCGGCAAAGACAACACAGTTGTATAATTCTCTTCCAAAAGCTCAGAAAGATGCTTTCGACTGCATATATGATGATTTCTTCTATCATCGTCACAACGAATTCTGGAAGCAGAAAGCCTACGGTAAACTGCCTGAACTGATATCATGCACTGATATGCTGTGCTGTGCCGAAGATTTGGGAATGATACCAGACTGTGTTCCTGAGGTGCTTCATAACCTGCATATTTTGACGCTTGATATACAACGCATGCCCAAGACTTTAGGAAAGGAATACGGTAATCCTGCTGATTATCCGTATTTAAGTGTCTGTACTACAGGCTCTCACGACACCTCAACGCTCAGGGGCTGGTGGCAGGAAGACAGAAAACTGATTCAAAAATATTACAATGATTGCTTGGGATATTCAGGTGATGCTCCAAGAGAATGCACTCCTGAGATAATATCCGAAATAATCCGTCATCACGTTGATTCACCGGCAATGCTGACTATTCTGCCAATTCAGGATTGGTTCGCAGCAAATCTTGATACATTCCCTTCTTGTCTGCCGGAGGAGGAACGAATCAACAATCCCGCAGATCCGCACAATTACTGGAGATACAGGATCGATTCAGAGTTATGAATTAAGAAATATTTTAGAATTTTATAAGATATTCCCGTTTCACACCACGCGTGACAGCGGTGTATAACCACCTGAAGAAATCCTCATTGATGTCTTCATCCTTCAGAAATCCTTTGTCGATAAAGACGTTGTCCCACTGACCGCCCTGTGCCTTGTGACAAGTCAGCGCATAACCGTATTTGACTTGTAATGCGTTGTAATAAGGATTGTTGCGTATGAGACGGTTGCGTTCTGCTTTATTGTGGATTTCTCCTATTTGGTCTTCGAGAATATTCTGGTATAATTCGTTTTTTCTCTCGTATGGCAACGATGCGGTTTCTATGTCGAGAGTGTCAAGCATAAGGATTATATCAAGGGATGGAGAATCGGGAATGTCGGGGAGAATGATAGTGGTATGTGCAAATGTAAAACCGTATATTTCCTCTATTTTGCGTATATGCTGGATTTCTATCATTTCGCCGTTGGCAATGAACAGCGACTCTTTGCTCTCGCTATCAGTCCAGTAGTAGTTGTTTTTGATAACCATCAGGCGTTCACCGGATACAAGTTGTGAATCGTAATATAGAATCCTGCTTCTCAAGGCATTATTGTACATGTTCGCCTGCCGGTTGCTTCTGCATAATATTACAGATTCATTGCTGGTGTTTCTGTTGCCGAAACAACTGTTCAGCGTTTCTTCGAAGTCAAAAGTGTCAAGTCCGGAGAATTTGCCTTTTTCGATAGTGTTGAAGAATGGCTGTGAGAAGTCTTTATTAAGCAGTTTGTTTCGGATGAACGTTGCGTTAGTGAGGATGGGGGAGTCGTCAATCTGTCGTACCACCTGGGTCAATGTTGATATGCTTGCATCAAGATGGTACGATTCGGTGAAAGTCTTGGGTACAAGTGCGGGACTGTCGGTGAATCCCACTGGTGGAAGTTGTGCAGTGTCACCGATAAATATGAGTTTGCAGCCTGTTTTTCCAAAAACAAATGAAATGATGTCTTCAAGAAGATTGCGCTCTGAATAATGATTTTCGCCGTAATTTGTTCCGTCTGCAATCATTGAAGCCTCATCAATGAAAAATATGGTGTTCGGATTTTGTCGTTTGGACAGTATGATTTTAAAGTTGCCGTATTCATCCTGGAAGGTGTTGTAGATGTATTTGTGGATTGTGTATGCTGGAGCGTTGCAGTAATTTGACAGCACTTTGGCGGCACGGCCTGTCGGCGCGAGAAGCACTGTACGGGCATTGTTGGAATATAGTGTTTTGACTATGGCTGCAACTAAGGAAGTTTTGCCCGAGCCAGCGTAACCGTTGATGATGTGGACACGTTTTTCCTGCCTGTCTGCCAAATATCCGACAACATCATTCAGACAGCGGCCCTGGTCAGAAGTCGGTGTGTGGCCGAAGTTTGCGTTGACTTGTCGTATGAATTCCTCTTTTGTCATTCGTCATCGGTGCTGCGGATAAGACTTACCACGCAGTATGCGGCTATAGCATCGCTGTTGCCGATATATCCTAATCCTTCATTGGTTTTGGCTTTTACGGATATGTTTGTTTTCGGTGTATCGGTGATTTCAGAAATATTTGTCCTGATTTTTTCGATATAAGAAGCCAGTTTGGGACGTTGAAGTATTACTGTGGAATCCAGATTGTTGATTCTGTATCCTCTTTCGTGGCACATATCCATTACTTTCTTCAGCAGTATTGCGCTGTCAATGTCTTTGAATTCCTGGGATGTGTCAGGGAAAAGCCAACCTATGTCACGGAGGGCAAGGGCACCGAGGATAGCGTCTGTTATGGCATGGAAAAGGGCATCTCCATCGGAGTGCCCTAAACAGCCTTTTTCAAAAGGTATTTCTATTCCACCGATGATTAGCTTGCGGGATTCAACCAGTCGGTGTATATCGTTGCCAAATCCTATTCGGAAATCCATCAAAGTTATTCTTTTCCTCCGAAATTCAGACACAATGAGAAACGAAGTGTGTTACCCAATGGATTTTGATTGGTCGTTGAAATGAGGTATGAAACATCTATTGAGAAGATGTTGTATTTGAGACCTGCACCGAGGGAAACGAACTGACGGTCACCTTTGCGAGGTGCTTCATAGAAGTAACCTGCGCGGAGGAAGAGCAAGTTGTTGTAGGTGTACTCAAGTCCGGCGGCAATATTTATTTCTGACAGCTCTTCACGGAATTTTCCAATATGAACCAAAGTGTCGCTGACAATGGATTCACCCGGAGCATCATAGAATGACTGAATCATACCCATAATAGTTGAAACGTTGTCATTCAAACCATAATGAGCAAATGCGGTTTCATCCCACCCGTATTTGTAAGTGACAATTGAGTCGCCGATATGCATTTCGGAAATAGGAGTTGTAGGAACCAGAAATTTGGTTAATTCAACGCCAAATGTCAGGTTGTTGAAATCGTCAAGGTTGACGCTTAATGTCGGTCCGAGACGCAGTGTGGTTGGTATGAATTCCTTATCTGACTTGTCGGCATAATATGACATTTTAGAGCCGATGTTTGAGATGTTGACACCGAAAGAGAAAGTACCGTCTTTGCTGCCAAGTCTAATTGGATCAACGTAGTACATTGCGATGTCGGCTGCCCCGGAAATACCTGCCTTTGTACCTTTTCCTGAAACATCCACACCTTGTGTAAGGTCGGAATAAATGAAACGGCCAGCTACTGCACCGGATATTTTTTCTGAGAATTTACGCGAGTAGGTTGCATCAATGGCAAACTCGTTTGGGTGATATAGACCCAAACTATATCCATTTTCATTAGTGAATTCGATTTCACCCATTGAAAAATAGGTCATTGTTGCGGCAACTGTTGACTTGTCATCGATTTTATAGTAAGCACCGACGTTGAAAAGATTGATGTCAGGGCTTAATTGACGCATCCATGGTGAATAGTTGAGTGCAATGCCGAGTTTCTGATTCAAATAACTGTCGTATTGAGTAGGGTCTGCACCAGCTTTAAGGCCGATGAAAGCATATTTTGCCGGATTGTAGTGCATTGAGTTCGCATCAGGTGTGAAGGCAACTCCCATATCACCCAAAGCGCCGCTTCTTGAATCCGGAGAAACAGTTAGGAATGTAACGGCTGTAGATACGGTGTTGTATCCTTTTACGCGAATTTTCTGTGCCTGAGCGTTAAATGTCCCGAAAATGCCTGCGATCACCAATGCGCATGTCATGAACTTAATAGATTTCATAAACATAATGTTATTCTGTTTGTTAGTTAAAAATTCTTTTTTTAAATTAAATTGCAAAAATACAAAAACTTATTAATTCTAACGTGGTTTTTTTCAAAATATTGTTTCAGAGATTATTAATTTGATATTAACATCTTACTGCTTGCTGAAACATGGTGCCCTGTCTCGGATGTGACAGTCATTCTATAAGCATACAAACCGTTTGCCAGTCCTCCCAATTCACTGGAACTGCAATGTATTACAATGTCGTTGCCAGCTATGCAGGTGACATTTTCACGTTTGATGACTTTTACCAATTTGAAATTGCTGTCGAAAATTTCGATATTGACACTGACTTTATTGCCTGACATGTTATGAATGAAACGGAAGTCGGTGTGTGAGCTGACCGGATTTGGTTCATTGCGGACTTCTGCAATCTTTGGTATCACCTTGTCGGCAACCTTGAAATTGAGCGATAAATCCGTGTAATTGTCACACAAGTCATATACTCTGACAGTGGCTGTGTAATTACCTGTTTCGAGAGTTGGCATAGGGTATTTGACATCGCCTTGCTTGTAGTCATCGGCCGTAGGTGTGAAATATGAATTTAGTACGACCTTGGTGCCATTGTTGTCGATTGTCAGATAAATGTCTTTGCCGATTATGCGGTCGGTACAGCTTATTCCGGATTCATCCTCAATGTGGAGGTAAAGAACTGATTGTTTTGGAACGATATCGTTATTTTCGAATAGTCTGGAGTTGATGTATCCAGTAACTTTCGGACCTTCGTTGTCACTGAAGCTGTCAGTTTCATCGGAGGTGTAAAGCCCTGTAAGACAACCGCCTGCAACATTCTCTATTATTGTGTCGTATGCATACATATCGAGTTTCAGCGAGCCGTCTGAATGGCTGAGGTCTTGTGGCATTCTGAATGAGATTTCAAATTTCCCGTCTGAAATCTTCGCTTTGCCTCTGACCAGAATGTCATCGTAAACGGTATAATAATTTGTTCCTGCCCCTTCATTATTGAGAGTGTAGTATTCCGAAGGCTTGTCGAAAAGCTGATATTCGAGATAGCCGTTCATGGTCTGCTGTCGGTCTCTATTCATAATTGAACCTTTAAAATTCATTAGTTCGAGTGCCGATATTTCATTGCCGGAATTGAAGAATTCGGAGGCGGGTAAACCGTTGATAGTGTCTATGACAGCTTGAAAATCAGGATAGTTTAATTTGAGTGCAGGATCACCGAAGAGAAGAATATTGCGTGAATATGTCGATTCGAGCTGTTTGCCGCTGAGGAAGATTTTACCTATCGAGGCGTCATTTCTAAGAGAATCAGCGTTTATGTAATCTGTATAGTGCTGGAGAAACTGTTTGTTGATATCCGTGAGACTCAGTCGGGAGGTGGAGATGATACTGATAGTCCCTCCTTTTGAATGACCGAGCAACTGCAGACCTGCGGGAGTCAGTCCTGGTGAATCAAATTGGAAGAACTCGCAGGTGGATGCAACGATAATAGGCATTCGGTCGTAATTGTCAATCTGCTGGATGGCAGGCACATTCAGCAGGTTCTCGGCAGCCCATCCGAGTTTGCTGCCATGACCGAAATAGGAAATAAACAGTGCACCGTTGTTGAAGGCATTGACCAGCGCTTTAGTCGCCTCAGGACTGCTTTGGCCGGTAAGAGTCCTTTCCTGCTTGAATGCATCGAGATATACCTTGTTAGAAATAAGCAACTTGTCTCTGTCGTCTATTTTCTTTCCAGCTTCTTCCATATATTTTAAATAGGTTCGGCTGTCATCATCGGCTGAAAGTACGTATCTGTGCCTCCATAAGCCATCCGGATTGCTTCTCGTGGTTACGTAGTGGCTTATTTTGTCATACATGCGTTCGAGTTCTTCATGTTTGTCAAACGGCAGCCTTCCCAATGGGATATCCGGTATGCCTTCACCGTCAAATCCTTCTCCGTAGTCCATTATCACGAAATAGTCATCGCTGCCGAAACTGTCGGTTTCATCAAATGATTCGTCGCATTCGAATGTGGGAAACATGTTTTTGGTTTCTATGGCAATGTTTTTGTAATCGTATGATGTGCCGCCAATAATCTGAACAAATCTTGGATATTTGTGATTCGTCTTTTCATAAATCCGTCTTATGTATTCTCTTATTGCGGTCATATCCTGCTGTCCACACGTATATTCATTGAATATTTGTTCAATGGTTGCTATTTTGTAAGTGTATCCGTCATACTTTTCATGAAATTGGGCAAACCATTCCGCTTCTGAATAAAGACATTGTGGGGTAAGTACAAGATAATCAATGTTTAATGGCGATGATAACAGATCCTGGTTTTCAACTCTCCCTGCAAAGACAGGTTTTAAAAGATTATTGTCATCGTAGGCGATAAACTCTTCAGGAGCATAGCTGCTGTTTCTGTAATCAAAAGTAAAATTCTCGAAACCGTCGAGCCTGTTTATTCTGACAGGTGAAACAGGATTCGTGATATTCATGACCTGAAGATTGTCAGGCGATTGGCTGATACTGAATCTGACAATTGCCTCATTGCCGCTGTAGGGGTCAGAAAAGGCGAATTGCTCGCCGATGTAGGTCAGCTTGCTCCTTAAATTTGTTTCCACACCACAGTTCCAGCATTCCCATTGTGTGGATTCGTTTGAAAGAACAATATCCACATAAGTTTTCTTTGTCAGGCATTTGAAGTCGAAAGTCCCGGATTTTTCGTTAGCTCGGTTATGGGCATCTATCACTCTTGAAATTCTGATTTTGCTTGTGCCTGGAGATACGCCGTTGATGAGCGGATAAAGCGTGCTTGTGGAATTGGAATTGACTGCCACGGTGAATTTGACGTGTGAGTGTGCAGCCATGTCGTCAGATACTTCATTGACTTCAAAGTAGCATGGAACCCTGTAAATTGAATCGGGATAACTGAACTTTTCGCCCACCCATTGTCTTCCGGATTCAGCCAGATTTTCAAATTCTTCCTTGAAGAATTTCTTCTGTGTAACATTGAGGATTTCTCCAGCGAATTCTGGATATTCAGTGTTTGAAGGCATGAGTTTCTGCTCTTCAAAATCATTGATTGTGAGGAAGAAAGATGCTGTATCTGTATAATGGTTATAGTTCAGGTAATAGACAATTTTCAATGTGTCGTAACTCCATGCGTGAGGGCCTTCAATGTAAAATATGATTTGGTCTTCATCGTTGAAGATATTGTCATTATTGTAATCTTTGACAATGATAGGTATCTGCGGAGGGTTTTCTGCAAATGTGCTGCCAATGGTTTCATTAAGCACAAAGCCTTTTTTTGCATGTATCTTTATGCTGGAAGTATTCAGATTGTCAGTGTTTATGCCTATTTCCTCCAAGTCGGATGCCGTCAGGGTATAGATTCCGGATTCATATACATTGAATTTGTACCAGGAGCCTGTTTTGAGTATGGAAACATTGTCATCCTTTGATAATGCCATCCTTTCCTTTGGCTTTGTGGTGATTGTCACATCAAAGCTGACTACAAGTTTGGGCTGGTTTGTGATTGAATCCAGATAATATGGGATAATGCTGATGTCACAAACCGATTTGCCATTATAGCATCCGTAGCCGCATTTGAATTTAATGTCGTAATTTGTAATGAAATCGTAATTGTCGCTCGACTCACAGTCGATGGACTTAATATTCTTGATTTCCGCATTGGCTTTCACCTGATTGTCGTTCAGGGAAATCCGTTGCGAATAACAAGACAACGGTTCGGGGTCATGCTCTTGCCAGTCAATGTCAAAATGATATGTCGTCTGTGCGGCAATATTGGAGCATAATAGTAGTAATATGTTGTATATCAATAATCTGAATATCTTCATCGATTATAGTTTTATGAGTTTGCCTGATGTATAGTTTGTCGTACCGTCTTCGTTGGTTATGACAACTTTATAGACATATATACCTTGTGAAACCTTAGTGCCGTTAAGGTTTTCGCCGTTCCATTTATAGACTTCATCGTGGAATTCGGTGGAGTTGATGGTGGATGTAAACCTGTTAATCAGCTGACCGTTGATTGAATAGATGTAGAGTTCAATGCCGAGGGTCTGGCCTGCCTGATTATGCTTTAGTGCGAATGTGGTTTCGTCGGAGAAAGGATTAGGATAGTTGACGAGTTCTGCCAGTTTTATCTGTTCTGAGTTGACCACTACGAAATTCAATTCTGCACTTGAAGAGTTGTTGCACACGTCCCATGCCCTAAGATACAGTTTGTGTTGCCCTTCGTCAAGATTGAAAAGCGGATAGGAAATGGTCCCTTTCTGATAGGAGTCCAGGTTGGCTTCAAAGTATGTGTTCAGAATATAGGTACGATCACTGTCATCATCAATTATTGCTATCAGGTCATGACCGATTCCGTTGCCCGTTGTGTTGATGCCTGATTTGTCATAAATAGTGGCATAAATGGTCGGATTTTCATTGGTCATGTCACCGTCTTTGAATGACACGTCGTTGATATACATATTTATTTGAGGTCCGTCGTTATCCTCAATGAATGAATCGCTGCTGCCACCCACAATGTAATTCTCAAAATATCCGTTGCCGTCGATGTCATCATCAGTGAAATAGAAGTTTGCCTTGCCTTTCCCGAAGTTGTAGGCTATATCTTTCGGGGTGATGAATGATATCTTGAACTTGCCGTTGTTGACGGCAGCTTTACCTTTGTAGAGTATGCTTTTGTCGATAGAGAAATATTGTATTGGTGCGCCATCATTACCCAAAGTGCTTGTTGGTATCTGTTTGTCTCTGAATTCAGGGTAGATCATACCGTTGAAGCTTGAAAGGATGTTGCCGTCATCACCATTCACTTGTCCTTCGATTTCTATGAGAGACAAAGCCCTAATGGTGTCGGTTTCCAATCCGTCAATGTTTATTTTGTTTATTTCCACTGAATTATATTTCGGGTAATTAATTGGTATTGCCGGATCGCCGAGGATGGCGTATGGCGTTATGTTGAGAAATGAATGTCCTTTGAGAATATAGGTGTTTTTGGATTCCATTACGAATTCCCCGACAGTAGGGTAGGAACCGTCTGACTTCTTATTGAACATGTTCTCGTAAAGGATGCTGCAGAAATTGTAGTTGGTGGATGCGTCTGTAAGTCTTGATGTTGTCAGCATACTGAAGGCACCGCCTTTAGGGTTAAGCAATACCAGTTCACCTGCGGAGGTCCTGGCAGGGTCATCAAAACGTGAGAACTCGCAAGTGGCTGTAACCATGAATGTAAGTCTGTCGTAATTCGACCAGCTGTTGATATCGGCGATTGAGACTATCTGCTCAAGTGCGAGACAGAGCTCACCGCCATGGCCGTTATAGCCGAAGACCAGCGTCCCCTGTTCCATTCTTGCATTGATTGCATCATTAACTTCAGGATAGCGCTGTCCGCCTGCGGCTGTGACCTGTGGATATGCTCCGGCATATATCTTATTGGTCTTGAATGCTTTATGGTTGTTTTCTATTATGGATGCATATTTTTCTGCTGCGTCCAAGTGACGTGTCTCGTAACCTGAACCAGTGTTGTCAGCATCATCGCATACCAAGGTGACAATGTTCCGCCAATCACCTTTTTGTTCCGATGAGTTGTTGGCATAATGGAGAATTTTGTTTACGACTTCAAGAGCCGATTTATCAGTCTGTACCGGCAGTCTGCCCACTGAAATGTCGAGCAGGTCGTCACTTTCAAAATTGCCTTCACCATCGCTGAGAAAACCGTAGAAGTCATCGCAATTGAATGAATAGCTTGGCAACAATGTCTCTTCAGACTGATAGATTGGTATAAAATTGGTGTTGTTGTTCAGTCTGTCGAGAGGGTCGTATGAGGCGTCACCGACTAAAAGAAGGTATTTGGGGCATAAATCCCCTTCAGCATTTTTATACCAGTAGCGCATCATGTCTCTTATAGCGCATATATCCTGTACACCTGATGAGAACTCATTGTAAATATCCTGAATGTTAATAAGATAAGTCTTCAGACCCTGTTCTGTGTGAAAATTGTGCAGCATCTGGGCTGCCTCGTAAAAATCCTCATGATACACTATGACCATTTCAGGGACACTCATTCCGTGGATGTTCTGGTTGGCTGTCTTGCCTTCAAAGGTAACTGATTTCGAATTGGTTCCATCGAAGCATACATATTCCTTTTCTTCGTCAAGGATGTCTGTAAAAGATATGGTGGAGCCGTTGTAAGTGTAATTGACAAGCGTTGGCTCGGCGGGGTCGGTTATGTCGGCTATAATAACGTTGTTGACGCCTGTCTGGATTTGAAATTCGCAATTTTGTGAGCTGATCCGTGCGGTAGGATAGCGGAAGAATAATGTGCCCGAATTGAATTTCAACTGACAGAATGCGTTGAGATAGATGTAGCGCATCCATCCTATGGCACCGTTGTTTGGACGAGTGTATTTGATATTGACAGTGATATTGGACGATTCAGGTTCAAATGAGTCGAAAATGTCTGTTTCAAAAGCGTATGCGGAGCTCAGCGAAGTTCCGACAGACCTGAATGAATGTGTTTTGGTGAAGTTATCGGTTGTAATTGTGAAGTATGAGGTCGCCGTTGCCCTTGCTGCCACGGCGTAAGCCAATAGGATGTTCTCATCTGATTTCAATTCGGGGAATGAAAATGTATAGTCATATTTTGTGGTGGACTCATAGCGGTCACCGAACCAGTGTCTTCCTGATTTTGTCAGATGTACTGTGGCTTGCTCAATTGCCTGACAGTCAACATAACTTGTTATCATCTGTTCGGCGGAGATGTTTTTTTCTTCTTTGTATGACAATCTGCGTCCCTGATTTCCTCCGTATGTCAGAAAATAGCCGGAGCTTCTTGAATATAGGTTGCGCTTAAACAGGTACATCTCACGTTTTTCACTCCAATACCATTCATCGGGACCATCCCCGTAAAACAGTATGTAGTCGCCTGAGTCGAAGGAACCGTCCTCTTCGCCATAAACGGTGATTGGAACCTCGTGCAGGTCGTCATATCTTTCATCGGAAGTGTTTTCCGGCAGCATTCTGCCGCCGTTGCCATATATTTTCAATGTCCTTGGGTCAATGGAATTGACATTGATGCCAAGATTATTTAATTCCTGATAAGTTATTTTGTAAAAACCATCTTCCTGAACATAGAGTTTATACCAGTCCCCTGAAGCAAGAACAGAATTGTGTAACGGAATTTGACTAAAGCATAAATTGCTGAGAATCAGAAATATGATTGAAGGCAGTGTTTTTTTGTCCATCTGTTGAAATTTGGTGCAATATTAAATAAAAAAATAACGTTAAACAAGATGTTTTATTATAGGAATAATTGTATTTTTGCAAAGCGAAATTTATGTCAATGAAGAAGATAGTCATGGCTGTGACTTTAATGGTTTTCTCGCAGATGGTGGGTGCCCAGGATGTTTGCTTTTCGCAGTATCATTCTTGTCAGATGTACCTTAACCCGTCTCTTGCAGGAAATTGTGACGGTTCACGTTTGGCTTTGAATTATCGGAATCAGTGGCCTTATATGGGAGGTCTGCAGACAATAAATTTATGCTTTGATCAGAATCTGGAGGCAGCGAAGAGCGGTGTGGGAGCCCAGGTTATTGCATATTGGCCGAGTGAGTTGCAGAGTTACTACGATATTAAGCTTTATTATGCATATAACCTGCAAGTTGCTGATGAGTTTTTCGTGAGAGCCGGAATTGGTGGCGGACTGAATATCAACCAGTTTTTTGGCAGCAAAGCAACGCTGCCTGACGATTTGGATAATAGTGGTATTCATGAATCGGTAGAGGACATCACCATCATAAAACCTGACTTTTCAGTAGGATTCAGTTTCTGCATGGAAGATGTCTTTTACGTTGGGGTGAGTGCCGATCACGTCACTCTCCAGGCCGACAACCCAGTTAGGTATGTGGTTTCGACTGGAGCCAATTTCCGTATGGATTCTGATGATTTTGTTGTTTCACCTTCTGCGGCGTTTATACGCCAGAATGGTTACAGCCTTCTGAATATAGGTGCCGTGGTGAGGTATCAAAGTATTGAAGCTGGAGTTGGTTATAATGCCAATTTAACCAATGAAATGATGAAAAATATTCATTCTCTGACACTTATAGGTGGAATAACAATGATGGATGTTGATTTGCGCTATTCCTACGATATCGTGTTCGGAGGAGTTGGCGTGAAAACTCACGGAGCCCATGAAATTTCCGTCGTATATTGTTTCGGCGGCTATGACAACGGCTACCGGAATAGAAAAAGATGGTGAATGCACAATAAAGTAAGGTAATTTTGAGTTAAATAAAAAGTATTAAAGTTTGACAAGAAAAAAATTAAAATAATGAATAAAATGAAAAAAACAGTCATCTCTGTTCTGTGTTTGGTTTTATGTACTTTGATTATTGCAGGATGCTCAACGAGAAAGGGCTCTTCTAAAAACGGATATTCCTCATCAACAGGATGGAAATACAACAGTTCCGAAAATGGCGGTTTCTTTGTTGCCGACAATTACAAGGAACAGGCAGCCGGTCCAGGTTTGGTTTTTATCGAAGGCGGAACTTTCACGATGGGTCAGCTCAGTGACAATATTTTAGGAGAGAACGACAATACACCAAGAAGAGTCACTGTGGCTTCTTTCTATATGGATGAAACTGAAGTCGCCAATGTGGATTATCTCGAATATCTGTACTGGCTGCAGCGCATTTACGGTGCCGATCATCCGGAAGTCTGCCGCAGAGCACTCCCTGATACTCTTGTCTGGCGTGCACGTTTGGGATATAACGAGCCTATGGTGACAAACTATCTCCGTCACCCTTCATACAGAGAATATCCTGTTGTGGGTGTTTCATGGACACAGGCAAAGGATTATTGCGCATGGCGTACCGACCGTGTAAATGAACAGATTCTTGTCAATGAAGGCATACTCAACCATGACCCTGCACAGACAAGCGAAGACCATTTCACAACGGATGCATATCTCGCACAACTTTATATAGGTAATGTCAACAAGAATCTCGTTGACAACAATCCAAATGGAACCGGCGAAAGATCAGTAAGATGGGAAGACGGAATACTGCTTCCAAGCTATCGTCTTCCGACTGAGGCTGAATGGGAATATGCAGCATACGGACTTATCGGCGACAGCTACAAAAACAATGTTATAGAACGCAGAATCTATCCGTGGGACGGAACTGCAATCCGTACCGATGACGGTAAGAAAATGGGGACTCTTAAGGCCAATTTCCGCTCCAATAGCGGTGACTATATGGGCGTTGCAGGAGCTCTCGATGACGGTTCCATGTATCCGGCTCCTGTAAGATCATACGAACCTAATGACTTCGGTCTTTACAATATGGCAGGCAATGTGGCTGAATGGGTTATGGATGTCTATCGTGCTTCCTCATTTGAGGATATGGCAGACCTTAATCCTTTCCGTGGCAACGTTTTCCAGAAACAGGTAAGAGATGCTGACGGCAATCTCGTGGAAAGGGATGAACTTGGCAACGTCAGATATGAAAATGTTACCATCGAGGAAAACAAAACCAGAAGAAACTATCGTAAGGCCGACAATATCAACTATCTTGACGGTGACGCACTGTCACAGATTGACAATGCCGACTGGATTAATATTGATACCACAGTCACCGGTGATGCACAAAGCAACAAGATGTATGCTTACGGACAGCGTACCCTCATTTCTGATGAAACCCGCGTTTATAAAGGTGGTTCATGGGTTGACCCTGCTTATTACCTCAGCCCGAGCGTAAGAAGATACATGCATCAGGATGTGGCTACAAACTACATAGGTTTCAGATGCGCTATGGATAAGACCGGCGCTTCTAATACTAAGTCAAAAAAATAAAATAAAGTTTATTTCGAAGATGTCAAAGATAGAATCTTTTTACAATGATATCTTCTTGAAATATAGAAAGGTATCTACTGATA
>JAFYJP010000060.1 GCA_017538085.1 Bacteroidales bacterium
TCAAAATATCGAATGTGATTATAAGGGCGGGTTTTGAATCCGCCCTTTTTTTATATGGTTATCAATTAGTTTTATAACAGAAAAAAGTATTATCTTTGCTTTTTTGTAAGATAGTATTATAAATCACATAAAAATGAAGACTACTCGTAGAGAATTTCTCAAAATTTCGGCTGTTGGTACCAGTGTCATTGCCGGAAATATGATTTTGGGCGGATGTGCAAGGAAAAACGCTGATTCCCAGACAGATGGTAATCTGATAAAAAATGTTCTCGGTGACAATCGACCTGTGAATATGACTGATTATGCTGCACCCAAACTCGACCGTGTGCGCATAGGATTTGTAGGCATTGGTGACCGTGGAAGAGATGCTGTTGAAAGAATGACACACATAGAGGGTGTTGATATAGTTGCAGCTTGTGATAAACGTCCAGCAGCTATTGATGGCACTCAGGCCATTCTTCAGAGTGCAGGGTTGCCTAAGGCTAAGGAATATGGCGGCTCCGAAGAGGCATGGAAGGGCCTTTGTGAAGACCCTGACGTTGACTTGGTATATATCTGCACAGGCTGGGATCTTCATACACCAGTGGCTGTTTATGCCATGGAACATGGAAAACATGTCGCCGTGGAGGTTCCTGCAGCCCGTACGCTTGATGAATGCTGGCAGTTGGTGGAAACATCCGAACGCACCAAAAGACATTGTATGATGCTTGAGAACTGCTGCTACGATTTCTTTGAACTTCTTACCCTCAATATGGCTCGTCAAGGCTATTTTGGCGATATCATCCATGGTGCGGGCGCTTATCTTCACGACCTTTTGGGCTTTAATTTCTTCAAACCTATTGATGATGTCCAGGCTGACGGATACGGCTATACCGATTATTGGCGCCTTAAGGAAAATCGCGACCGTAACGGAAACCTTTATCCTACCCACGGACTTGGCCCTATATGCCAGATTATGAATATCAACCGCGGTGACAAAATGGACTATCTCACATCTATGTCATCCGATGATTTCACAATGGAGAAAAAAGCCAATGAAAAAGCTGCCACAGACCCTGATTTCATTCCGTTTGCAAATCACAAATACCGTGGCAATTTCAACGTTACAACCATAAGGACTCATCTCGGACGTACCATTCTCGTTGAACACGATGTCTCAACGCCGCGTCCCTATTCCCGTATTCATCAGATAATCGGAACTAAGGCTATGGCTCAGAAATATCCGGGACCTGAAAGAATTTCAAGCAATATTAAAGAAGCATGGCTCAATGGTGAAGAAATGGATGAAATAAAGAAAAAATACACATACAATTTGGTTAATCGTATCGGTGATCTCGCAAGAGAAGTCGGCGGTCATGGAGGAATGGATTTCATAATGGACTGGCGGCTTATCGACTGTCTCCGCAATGGTCTCCCGCTTGACCAAACTGTCTATGATGCTGCTCTTTGGAGTTGTATCGCACCTCTCAGTGAATGGTCGGTTGCCCACCGCTCCAATTCCATTGATGTCCCTGATTTCACCGGCGGCAATTGGAAAACCAATAAACCTCTTGACTTAACAAATGCATAAAATATTAAAGATTAAATAAAGATTGAAAATGAAAAAAAACCTATTATTAACCGTATTATTGTTTCTTGGCGTTTTGGCTGTTAACGCCCAACCGATATACAATGCGCAAGGCATTGAACTGAAGCACACAATGACTGCAGAGGAAGCAGAACTTTATAAGACAGTCAGAATGGAAACCCAGTCAACAAATCCGCCTACAGGCGATATTCGCCCAATAGCGGAGTACGAGCCTATGGAGGCGGTCATGATAAGATACCCTTTCGGCATTCCTTTCAGCCTCATTAAAGAAATGGCCAAAGACATCAAAGTTATCACCATTGTCCAGAATGCCAGCCAGGCTGCCACAGTCCTCAACCAGTATGTCAGCAATCAGGTGGATACAAGCAACTGTGAGTTCCTGTATCATGCTACCGACAGTTATTGGACCCGCGACTACGGTCCTTTCTTCCTCGCCATTGACGATTCTGAGGTTGCAATTTATGACTTCACTTATAACCGTCCGCGTTACAACGACAATCAGGTTAACACCGCCTTGGCACAGTACCTGTCAGTTGACAGATATGCCTCAACGCTTCAGCTCACAGGCGGCAATTATATGAATGACGGCACATCACAGGCAGCATCCACAACACTTACATATACAGAGAACCCTTCCTGGAGCCATAATCAGATAGCCCAGCATTTCGAGGATTATCTCGGCATTACCGACTACCATTTCCTCAATGATCCATTAGACGATTATATTGAACATATCGACTGCTGGGGTAAATATCTTGCTCCTGACAAAGTTATGATAGGACAGGTTCCTCCAACCGATTACAGATACCAGCTATATGAAAGCGTTGCGAATGAATTCGCAAATATGACTTCACCTTACGGCACACCTATGCGGGTGTTCCGTGTATTTACGCCGGGAAACAACCAGACTACTCCTTATACCAACAGTCTGATTCTCAATAATAAAGTTTTCGTTCCTATTTCCGGCAACTCCAACGATGCCGCTGCAATCGCTTCATATCAGGCTGCAATGCCAGGCTATCAGATCATCGGAATCAACTATTATGGTTGGGAAAATACAGATGCCCTTCACTGCCGTACCCATGAAATCGCTGACAGAGAAATGCTTTATATCAAACATCAGCCTCTGCACGACACGGTTGACAGCTATGGTACTGTAACAATTAGCACTGACCTTTATTCATACGGAAATCATACTATTCTTGCTGACTCGGTTATCGCATACGTCAGAGTCCCTGATGGTGAATATACCGGTTATACCATGACCAACACCGAAGGCAACACATGGTCTGTTAATATCTCAGGCTTGCCTAATGGTGAACTCGAATATTACATTTTCGCAGCCGACGATTCAGGACGCAGGGAATGCCATCCTTACATAGGTGCTCCAGACCCTCATCCGTTCATACTTCGTTACTTGTCAACAGTCCCAGGTGACGCCAATGGTGATAGTGTTGTTGACATTACTGACATTACAACAACTATCAGCTATATGATGAACGGCAGTGCCAATCCGTTCATTTTCGAAAATGCTGATGTGAACAGTGACGGTGCAGTCAATGTCCTTGATATCATTTTGATGGTCAACATTATCTTCAGCAGCAAATAATCATGAATGACATAGTAATGACTCTCGATGCCGGTGGAACAAACTTCGTTTTTTCGGCTTATCAGAATGCAAAGGAAATCATCGAACATGTGCATCTGAAAACTCCTAAAAAGGAAGACGGTGCAGTGCTTGATGATGTGTTGAACACTATTGTCAAGGGCTTCAGAATGGTGGAGGAAAGACTTCCCGGAAAACCGATGGCAATAAGTTTTTCCTTTCCTGGTCCTGCCGAATACGAACTTGGCATAATCGGTGACTTGCAGAATCTCCCTTTGTTCAGAGGTGGAGTGGCTCTTGGCCCTATGCTTCAGAATATCTTTGGAATACCTGTCTTTATCAACAACGATGGTGACCTTTTTGCATACGGTGAGGCTATGGGCGGTTTCTTACAGCACATCAATCAGAAACTTGAGGCTATTGGCAGTCCCAAGAGATTCAAAAATCTTCTGGGTGTAACCTTCGGCAGTGGTTTCGGCGGAGGTATCGTTACTGACGGTAAAATATATCCCGGCGACAATTCAGCCCAAGGCGAAATAAACCGTTTTTGTGATAAGTTCAACACCAACTTTTCAATAGAGGAAAGTACGTCCATAAAGGCTATAAAACGCATGTATCGGGAATTTTCAGGCTCCCATGATGAGTCTCTTGAGCCTAAGGATATCTTTGATATTGCCGAGGGTAACAAGCCGGGGAATGTCATGGCGGCCAGAACAACTTTCAAGAAATTCGCGGAAGCAGCTGGTATGGCTCTTGCCAATGCGGCCTCTCTGACCGATGGACTAATTGTTATTGGTGGTGGCCTTGCCAACGCTTATCCTATCTTTCTGAATGATTTGGTCGCTGAAATGAACAAGCCTTTCCACACCAATGCTGGAGAAGACATAACCCGCATGGAAGTCTCTGTCTTTAATCTCGAAGATGAAAAAGATATGGAGAAATTCCTCAAAGGCGATATCAGAACAGTAAAAGTTCCATTCTCTGATAAAACTATCACTTACGATCCGTTGAAACGTATCGGAGTGGGTGTTACACGTTTGGGTACCGAAAACGCCATTTCTCTCGGAGCCTATTATTATGCTGTTAATAGATTAAATTTGGAATAAACATTATAAAACATTGAAAATGAAAAAATTACTCTTTGCAATTTGTCTTATGGCTACTATGGCCCTCAATGCTCAGGAAGTCGCAAAAACCTATTATTTCAACTCACCGCAAATAGTTGATCACAATGGTTATATTCTGGTGGAATTTCCTGGAACGATGCAGTCGGCTGTTTTGGGTAATCCTATGATGCCATACTGTGCTTCACAACTCTTGCTCCCTCCCGGATATGAGGCTTCTGATGTGGAACTCGAATTCGGCAAACTGATACAGATTGAAGCTAAAGGGGAAATATTCCCAAAACAGCCTGTACGCCCTTACAGCGCAGATCCTATAACCGATTTTTATAAGAATGAAGAGGTCTATAATAGCAAGGCTGCTTATCCGGCTAAGGCTTCAGGTGTCCTCTCTACAGGTTTCTATAAAGGCCATTCCATTGCAAATGTGGCATTTACACCTGTAGTCTATATCCCAGCAGACAACTCTATAGCTTATTATGAGTCTGTTACTGTCAAAGTCAGTGCAAAAAGAACTGAAAAGGCTGAAAATGCACTTAAGCTGCTGAAATCCGACAACAATATGGCAAGACTTGTTGACAATGTTGAGGCAGAAAGAGACTATCAGCCGCTGGTTAACAACACCAAGGATGCTTCAGACTATGATATGTTAATCATTTCCAAACCACAGTATGAAAGCAATTTCGACACTTTGATTTCAATGTACAGAGATTATGGCATCTTCGCACAGTTCAAGTCATTGGACGCAATCTATTCTGAAATGACAGGTGTTGACAATCAGGCAAAAATCAGAAACTATATAATTCAGGAATACACTAATCATTCCATTGAATATGTGCTGCTTGGCGGAGATGTGGATGTCTTCCCTTATAGGGGTTTCTACTGCACTGTTCAGTCTTCTTCGGTATATGAAAGCAATGACATTCCTGCCGACATCTATTTCTCAGGTCTTGACGGAACATGGAATTCCGACAATGATTCCCATTGGGGTGAAATAGGTGAGGATGACCTTTATATGGAGGTGTCCGTTGCCAGAATGCCTTTCAGCAACAGCACCGAATTGAACAGAATTATACATAAATCCACCAGTTACCAGCTGAATCCTGTTCTCGGTGAACTCCGGAAACACTCTTTTTTCGGCGAATGGATGTACAGCAATCCTGATACATACGGCTCCGATTATCTTGACCTGCTTATCGGCCACCATGAGGATAATGGCTATACCACCGATGGTGTTCCTGAAGATTATAATCTTGATTTTCTTTATGCTCAATATACGCCTTTTAACTCCACAGCGGTTAAGGCTCACATAAATGCCGGTCCTAATTTCATTCATCATGCGGGTCATGCGTCTGAAACCACCGTCATGGAACTCTATTCTTCGGATATCAACAACAACTCTTTTTATGGTCCTAACGGAATTAACCACAACTACACGTTCGTATATACTCACGGCTGCGACTGCGGTGCTTTCGATTATAGCGACTGCATTACTGAAAAGATGGTCACCATCGACAATTTTGCAGCTGGAGTGACTGCAAATTCACGTTATGGTTGGTTCAATGAAGGTCAGACTGAAGGTCCTTCAGCTCACCTGAACCGCGAATTTGTCGATGCTCTCTTCAATGACCGTTACAGCAGATACGGCATGGCTCAGAAAGAGTCCAAAACCGCCACTGCTCCTTGGGTGAATGCACCTGGCCAATTTGAAGAAGGTGCCCTCAGATGGTGCTTCTACGATAGCAATGCCATGACTGACCCTGCAATTCAGGTCTGGACAGATGAACCATACAACCTCTCCGTTGGACATACCAATTTTATCCATCCAACTGACGAAACCTTCCACGTTGTGGTTTATAATCTGTCAAAAGAGGGATTCGAAGCTGGTGCAAGAATAGTCCTGATGTATGACAATGAAGTTATAGGTAGAGGCATTACTGATGCAGAAGGTGAATGTCAGGTTGCAATAACCGGCACTATTCCTCAGAGTGGCGAAGTTGATATCCTTGTCAGTAGCTATAATACCTTTGTGTGCCGTTATCAAGTTACTATCAATGGCAGCACTCTTGTCGGAGATGCCAATATCGATGGTGTTGTAAGCGTACTTGATATTGCTACAGTGGTTGCTTATATTGCTGAACAGAATCCTAATCCTTTCTGCTTCGACCTCGCTGATGTCAACTCAGATGGACAGATAAATGTTATAGATGTCGTCGGTATCGTCAATGTTATATTCGGAAGATATAACCTCGACGAATGTGAAAACAATACGGCAACATATTCGATAGAGGATGGCTGTCTTATTATCGATTCACCGGTTGACTTGGCAGGTGTTCAGATTATTCTCTCTGATTCAGCCACTGCTATTGAGGATGTTTTCTCCAATATGATGTTGATTCAGAGAACCATGCACAATGGTAACTATATGTTCATGGCTTACAGCAATGACTGCAGAACAATTGCTGCCGGAAGACATTCTGTCCTGAATATCGGTGATTCTGAAATCAGCAAGGTTATTTTGTCTGACAAATTCGGCTGCGAAGTACCGGCATACGCTTTCGTTGGAATGGACGAACTTGGCAAGGCTTCACTTTCAGCTTATCCTAATCCTTTCGATTGTACGCAGACTGTTTCCTATAAAATCAACGGTGCTGCCCAAAGTGTGAATTTTGTCGTTGTGAATTCTTTAGGTCAGATTGTTGACCGCTTCAACGGCGATGTTAACGGTTCCTCTGTTACATGGAACCCCAACAACCTCGCTAATGGCCTGTATTTCATCAATATGTATGTTGATGGA
>JAFYJP010000061.1 GCA_017538085.1 Bacteroidales bacterium
GTCGCAACTCCAACACTGATGGGAGAATACGCATAATCTCTGTTGACATACACCTCTTTATCACACCATAATTCCTGCGACGGATATTTGCTGTCGTAGGAAAAATCGTCGAAGAACGGAAGAGTTAGAATAATATCATCTGCCATCGACTTTTCAGTATTTGGATTCTTTTCCATAAGAACCGGATTATCAGGCAATCCCATAATATATTCCTGATTGTATGCCATCTGTGATATCATCAGAAGCAAACATGCAGCAATTATTTTTTTAGTGTCAGAACAAATCTTCCGTATCATCCTCATAGTTTTCCGTGTTTGATTTTTCATACGATTTATCACCTGTAATATTTTGACCGTCAATCATAATGGTGTCAAGGTCTATCTTTGAAAATGGAATATTGCGATAATATTTCATATACATTGCAGAGGCCGAATCATGCAGATATACAGGAAACGACATAACAAACTTCAAACTGTCAACATTGATATTGTCTTTCAGTCTGTAATAGACATCGACCTTAGTTCCTTTGTCAACGGATGCCGAACGATACCATGCAGGGGTCATTTTGTATGCAACTGAATTGTTAACATCATCAGAATCAAGAAAATACTCATTACCGATATTCAGTTGCGCCATTCTGATAGCCTTACGGCAACTGAGAATATTTTCACCATACAAAAATGGTAACGTTGTAGTCATAGCATCATCTCCGGCTCCGACATCAAGGTCAATGGAAGAACCCTTTTTCAACTCAGTCCCCGGAGCTATTTCTCTTCCCTTATAATATTGCGACTGCACAGCATCCTTGTCAAAAGAGGGAACATATTTCACAGCACCAAGTGTGAGTCCCACAATATCAAGAGTATTCATTGCCTGACGCAAGGTTACGTCATGCAAGTCAGGCATCTTCGTCATTCCCGGATGATCCGATGACAGCACGACATAAACCTTTCTTCCGGGTTTAATCAAAGTTCCAGCTTCCGGATCCTGCTGCAATACTATTCCCGGCTTGGTATTACGCATATAGATCGAATCTTCAATGACAATATGAATATCCTTGACGGTAGCACTTCCGACCAAATCATCATATTCAGCATTGATGAGGTACGGTGTGGCAAACTCTTTGTCATGACGGGTGTATTTGTTGAGGTATAAACTTATGCCGAACAATATAAGTATCACCAATACAATGGCTAAGAGAATCTGCAGCCAAAAAAACTTATTTCTGAATAGACTATTTTTCCTCATATTTCTTAAACAGATGAACATGTTGTTTAATTGTGGCAAAGGTAATATTTTTTAGGCTAATTGAAAAATAAATTATCTTTGCAAAAACTAACAAGACTTATGGCCAACAATTCAAACAAATCCGCTATCGCATTGCTGTTGCAATTATTAGTTATTTTTGCCGTATGCGCTTTAGTTGCAACATTTCTGTCATCATTGGTTTCAGCATTATGCCTCTCAAGAGGAATTGACCCCAAAACCAAGATGATTTATCTGAAATCCATGCAGACCTTTCTCGAATTGAGTATTTTTATGATTCCCGCATTGATTTTTGCATACAAAAACAGCCAAAACATTAATAATTACTGGGGAATTAAGCAAAAGCAAGGCGGAATAACAATATTATCGGTTATTGTTCTATACATCGTTGCTATGCCTTTGGTATTCTGGCTGGTTAATATCAACGAAAGCATCAAATTCCCGGAAAGCATGCAGACGCTGGAAAATGCACTTAAGTCCCTACAGGATTCGACCAAGGAAATGACTGAAAAATTCTTGAATGTATCGACAATCGGAGGATTATTAGGCAATATTTTTGTAATGGCAATAGTTCCGGCTGTATCTGAGGAAATGCTTTTCCGCGGATGCATACAAAAGACTCTCACCGACAAGATGCGCAATAAATTTCTTGCAATAATTATCTCCTCATTCATATTCAGCGCCGCACACTTAGATTTTTACGGTTTGATACCACGCTTTATCTTGAGTATCATTTTAGGATATGTATTCTATTATACTGGCAACATACTGATGTCGATGTTATTACACTTCATAAACAACAGTATTGCAGTAATATCAGGGTATATACAATTCAACTTCAACAATGGTGTTGAACCTGAAACCATGTTTAGCACACCGCCAACCTGGATGATTGTCTCATCCGTAGTGCTGACTGTTGCTATGTTTATTATCTTAGGAAGAAACAGAAAACAGGAAGAATTAATTCCTCCAACTCCCTGATTTCTAAACTCTTTCCACTGATGTAATCTCCGGAATGACTTCCTT
This sequence comes from Bacteroidales bacterium, assembly GCA_017538085.1. Taxonomy (GTDB): domain Bacteria; phylum Bacteroidota; class Bacteroidia; order Bacteroidales; family BM520; genus RGIG7150. The sequence goes on from JAFYJP010000061.1 coordinate 2,293, forward strand.
CATAGCCCTTTCCACCCCATCTTTAAGGGTCATGAGGCTGTATGGGCATGAACCGCAGGCACCGCGAAGTTCAACTTTTACCACATTATCATCAGTAATTTCCACAAACTTCAAATCACCTCCATCCGCCTGCAAATACGGACGAAGCTGATCAATAACGTTTTTTACTTTATTTTCCAATTCTATATCTGCCATAATTGCAATTATATTCTTTACCTATATTCAATATTTTTTGTGCATCAATGCCCTATATTTTCATTCTCGTTTTCCGCTAATTAGCCGCACCGCATCCCTCCGCATCCGGATCGGTCTGGACTGCCTCGGTAGGCTTCATCACGGAATTGCGGATTTCGACCATTTTGATGAGCTCATCTGTAATGTCGGAAAACACCTTTGTGTAAGTCTCGTCACCTGCAGCAACAGCCGGAAGTCCTTTGTCGGCAGTTTCACAGATATGACCAATCAAAGGCACCTGTCCCAACAAAGCAATGTGAAGGTCTTCGGCTATTGTTTTTCCACCGTCTTTTCCGAAGATAAAATACTTTTCATCCGGATGTTCGGCAGGGGTGAACCATGACATATTCTCCACAAGACCGAGAATCGGGACCTTGATTTCAGGTTTACGGAACATTGTCACAGCCTTTCTCGCCTCAACGTATGCCACTTCCTGCGGAGTAGTTACGATAACAGCACCTGTAACTCCAACTGTCTGAACCAATGAAAGTTGTACATCGCCTGTTCCAGGAGGAGAGTCGATTATCAGATAATCCAGTGGTCCCCAAGCGGTACTCGTCAGCAATTGCGTGAAAACACTTGCCGCCATCGGTCCGCGCCACAACAGAGCATCATCATTGTTAATGTAAGTACCTATCGAAGAAATCCTGATACCAAATTTTTCGTAAGGCACGAAAACATCATTTCCATTCTCATCTTTGTAATACTGCGGCTTTTCATTCTTAAGTCCCAGCATCAGAGGAATGGAAGGGCCGTAAATGTCTGCATCAAGCAATCCTATTTTGAGACCTTTCTGTGCCAAAGCCACGGCTATATTTACTGCCACCGTGGATTTACCGACTCCCCCTTTACCAGAAGCCACAACGATTATGTTTTTAATCGATTCAGTTAATATACTCATTTTCAATGTTTTTAAATATTATATCATTTCTGCCGTTATTGGAGACGGCATGTTTAAAGTATTCAATATTCGTTCCTGTAGTATTCCTTCACGAGGGTCCACCATATAACCATACGTCGAACGGATCCCATAATACACGAAATTCATTGCCCTGTCGAGAGCTATAGGAAGACTGTCGCCTTGCAGCAGCGCACCGCACATCACACTCGAGAAGGTGTCACCGGCACCCGGATACTCCGCCGGGACATAGTTACAGCTGACCTTCCAAAACTTGTTGTCCTCACTGTTGTACGCTATCACAAACGATGTGGATGTCTTCTTGTCAAGGATACCAGTAACCACAACCAGTTTCGGTCCTTCTTCCTTCAGATAAAGGATATCTTCCTTGATTTCATCTATTGTGACATCGGAATTACATTTCTTCCCGACAAGCAACTGAGCCTCAGTAATATTCGGGGTTATCAAATCAGCGTGTCTGATAAGTCTGCGCATACTGACAACCATTGAACTATCCATCGACTCATACAATTTGCCCTCATCGCCGAGAACCGGGTCAACGAGGACAAGTTGGTTTTCCCTGCCGAAATCAGATATTATCTGCGCCACTATTTCACATTGTTCAGGAGAGCCAAGAAATCCGCTGTAGATGCCGTCAAACTTTAGTCCAAGCTTCTTCCAATGTGATAATATCGGCTCTATATGTTCCGTCAAATCAACGATGTACGGGTCAGGATATGACGTATTTGTTGAAAGCAAGGCAGTCGGAACCGGACAGACATACACCCCCATAGCCGACAGCACTGGAATCACAACCGTCAGAGAGGAACGTCCGAAACCCGATATATCGTGCAAAGCAGCCACTTTTTTTACAGGAGATGTCATATCAATAAAGTTTATTGGTTTGGTCGATAATAGTTGTTATTCCATTCCTGTCAACAAAGAACTGTGGATTGAGCCTATATTCGAGGTATTTAATTTTTAATCCCTGCGACAGCCACATTTTCTCATAAAACGTCTGTATTTCAGCAACTTCCAACTCAGGTGACTTCCCATAAAGGTCATCTGTGGAAAACAGCAGCCGGTGTGAATCTTCTTTTATCACATTCAGCGTGTATTCATAGAAATTGTCGTTGTCGGTTTTAAGATGAATCAAGCCTTCCGGGTTTAAAATGTTGGCATAGCGGCGGTTGAACTGAGGAGAAGTGAATCTCTTTTTTGCCTTAGCATTCTGCGGTTGAGGTTCGGGAAATGTAATCCATATCTCCGCGACCTCATCAACATCAAAGAAATACTCTATGAATTCAGTCTCTGTACGGATAAATGCGACGTTGCCCATTCCATCCTCAAAAGCAGTCTTGCAGCCGCGCCACAGCCGTGCCCCTTTCCAGTCGATTCCGATAAAATTCCTGTCAGGATATTTCTTGCCAAGCCCTACTGTGTATTCCCCCTTGCCACAGCCAAGTTCCAATATTATAGGATTATCATTGTGAAAATATTCCTCATTCCACTTGCCTTTGAGCCTAAATCCAGACAATACCTCTTTGAAAGTGGGCTGGAAAATATTAGGGAAAGTCCTGTTTTCCTCAAAACGTTGAAGTTTGCCTATACTCATTTCTTAATACTCCAATATCCATGCATTCTCTTTAAGATTAACTTGAATGTCAGACAGCTTCTTCAAAGCCATTGACATATTGTCGGAGCCACAGACAATCACACGGTTACGACCTTGAGAATATATTATGGCAGCTTCATTATATCCTGAGTTCCTCAGTCTTAAAGCATGCTTCTTAGCATCTCCGAAATATTTTCCCGGATACGATGCAACGACAATATAATATCTGACCGAAGATTCCTTCTTAACAGTCATTTCATCATTCATTATTTCAGCTGGAGTGAAAGTCTTGGTTTCGGCAACCTCACCGGAATCAGCCTCTGTATTTGTTTGTATTTCAGATGGCTGCTCCACAACCGGATTTGGATTTACAGATGAGGAGTCGGATGATTCTTCCGCAACCGGCAAATCGATATCCGATTCGCTATAAACGATATTTTCATCATCTGCAAAAGACTGTTGGTCACAGAATGCTTGGTCCGGCACTTCGGTCATATTGACGGTTTCCGATAGTTTTGTATCTTGTTTGTTTGTTAGAGTTGTGAATTTATGGCGCAAATCAGAGAAGGAGAAACCTGCCTGATAGACATTCTGGAAACAATAGTCGGCACCCACGTAACTTACTGCGCCTATACCTATCACGAGAATAACAGAAGCCGCATATCTCAGCCATTTTCTTCTGTCGAGCTTCACAATCTTCGCTTCCTGCACCTCATCTTTATTTTCAACGACAGGCATGGATTTTTCAGCAATCTGAAGTTTCTTCATGAGATAATTGTTCATGAATATGCTTTCAGAATAGAAGTTAAGTCCGGGCTGAGGTGTGAAAACCACATTGTCGTCCTCATTCAGGACAAAATTGCCCAGTCCTTCGAGATACACATTTTCTTTAAGTAACAGTCTGTTATTCAACTCACTGACAAAAGTTTCGACTGCCTTTTTTGCCTCCAGATACGATATATTCTTCCTGAACACTAAATATGAACAAAGCAGGCCATCATCGTTCTTCAACGAAGCATTGAATGCCAATTCCTTGAAGGGAGGTTTAATGATACCCTGCTGACTGTCAATTTCAGCGCTGTGATAATTTAAAATGAAGCCGCCGAAGTCCGTAAGGACCACGCAGTCATGTCCGTGTAATAGTTCGATTATATATTTTGTTATCATTGTGGTTATAATTTGTTTCTGTTTAGTTTAAGGCATACGTCCACGTCTTCGGGAACATCTATGCTGCAAGATTCATATTTGGTTTCGCTGACATAAATCGAAAAGCCATTTTCGAGCCATCTCAACTGCTCCAGTTTCTCCGTGGTTTCAAGAGGTGTAGGTTTGAGGCATACTATTTTCTTCAGCACCGGAACCCTGAAGGAATATAGACCCACGTGAAAGTAATACTGTATGTCCTTGACTGAATCTCTGTCGAATGGAATAACAGACCTGCTGAAATACAATGCCTTACCTTTCAAATCAGTTACCACTTTCACTCTGTTTGCATTATCTTCCTCCCCTTTCTTAGCTTTATATTTAAGGGTTCCTATCTCCGCATCAGGATGGTCAATGAGTACTCTTACAGTCTCGTCAATCTGTTCCGGTTCAATGAATGGTTCATCCCCTTGAATATTGACAGCAACATCATACTGACTGTCAGTGATTTTATCCAAAGCCTCAGCGATGCGTTCTGTACCGTTGAGATGATTTGGAGAGGTCATCACCACATCAGCATCAAATTCCTTCAGATGGTTGAAAATTCTTTCATCATCAGTGGCGACAACAACCCTTGAGAGCAATTTTGATTTTGAGGCCTGTTCAAACACACGTCTAATCATAGACTTGCCTGAAATGTCAACCAAAGGCTTGCCTTTGAATCTTGAAGAATTGTAACGTGCAGGAATAACACCTATTACTCTCATTGTCTATCCATTAAAAAAGTCCGTTGATTTGTGCGTTTATTTTTTCGATTATAGAAGCAAGATCAGCAGGATTGTTTTCAAAATCAATTTTGTTCACATCTATAATCAGCAGCTTGCCTGATTTATAAGTATTTATCCAATCCTCATACTTTTTGTTGAGACTGTTGAGATAATCAATTCTGATTGACTCCTCATACTTGCGGCCACGCTTCTGGATATTACTTACGAGAGTGGAGACATCTGCCTTGAGATATATCAGAAGGTCAGGTGCCTGAATAAATGATGTCATCAGCTCGAACAATGAAATATAATTGTTGAAATCCCTCGTTGACATTAGGTTCATATCATGCAAGTTTGCAGCAAAGATATAAGCATCTTCGTATATCGTTCTGTCTTGAATGACGGTCTTTTTCTTTTCTCTGATATCCATTATCTGACGAAAACGTGTATTAAGGAAATAAACCTGAAGATTAAACGACCATCTTTCCATATCTTCATAGAAGCTTATAAGATATGGATTTGTATCTGTTTCTTCATAATGAGGTTCCCAACCAAAACTTTTTGCCAGCAGACGTGTCAATGTTGTCTTGCCCGCACCGATATTACCTGCTATTCCTACATGCATATTTTTCTTCTTTAATAATACTTACCTGATAAACAAATGTTTAAAGATTTCAACTTTTGTTTTTTCTAAACTACAAAAATATTAATATTTTTGGAAAAAAATTCAACAATGATACTTTTTCCTAACGCAAAAATCAATTTAGGTCTTCAAATCATTTCCAAAAGGCCGGATGGATATCACAATATCAGCACTTTATTTTATCCTGCACCGATTTTTGACATTCTCGAAATCGTCAAATCATCCGACAATAAAACCTCAATATCGGTTTCAGGAATCGACATCAAGACCAATGACGATGACAATCTGTGCATTAAAGCCTACAATCTCATGGCCGAAAAGTACAATATAACTCCTATAAAAATCTTTCTTCACAAGAACATACCTTTCGGTGCAGGTCTCGCCGGAGGCTCTTCCGATGCAGCCTTCACCCTAAAGGCCATCAGCAGTCTGTTCAGCCTGAATCTCGACAGCGGGCAACTGCGTAATCTCGCAGCGCAAATCGGCAGTGACTGTGCATTCTTCATCGATGACAAGCCGGCATTGGCCTCATCAAGAGGTGAAGTGCTTACTGAATTTGACCTATCATTAAACAAGGAAATAGTAATCATAAAACCCGACATCCATATTTCCACAGCGGAGGCCTATTCCATAATCAAGCCAAACGCTGATGTGCCACAATTGAAATCACTGTTACAACATGATATCAGCGAATGGAAGAATCTGATTGTAAATGATTTCGAGGAGCCAATCATAAAAAGATATCCTGAAATAGGGATAATCAAGGACATGCTTTACAAAAAAGGAGCAGTATATGCTTCAATGTCGGGAAGCGGTTCAGCGGTATATGGATTATTCGACCAATTGCCGGATTTGCAGGATATCACACAGGATTATCGTACATTCACAGGAAAAATCATGTAAGCTTTGTCATCTTGCAGCCCTCCACAATACAAACGCAGTAATGAAGGCATAAAGGAAATTCGGTATCCATGCGGCAAGCCACGGAGCAAGTCCGCTGTTTGTGGCAAAGACTTTTGTAACCTGCATCAAAAGGATATAAGCGAAGGTCAGCGTTATTCCGATACCTAAGTTCAAACCCATCCCGGAACGTTTCTTTCTGCTTGAAAGTCCAACTCCGAGAAGCGTAAGCAACACCGTTGAGAAAGAATTTGCAATACGCTGATGCTGCTCTACTTCCAAATCGACAGTCGTCCGTACCCCTTTTATCTTCTCTTCCGCTATGAAGTCACGCAGTTCAAAGAAATTCATGGTTTTTATATCGTATGATGCGAAGACAAAATCACTGGGTTTCAAATTCAATACGGTATCCATTGAAGCTCCAGTAGTCACTATCTCTCTGTCATCCAA
>JAFYJP010000062.1 GCA_017538085.1 Bacteroidales bacterium
AATATCTACATTATGGCTCATGTATTCGTCAGCGAAGGAAAATTCCTTTTTGTCATCTGATGTTAATGTCGGAACATCAATGATTTTCCACAAATTGCGGTAGCTGCTAAGGATATCTCTTATATGTTGCAGATAATCAGTGCATTTGGCAATGATATCTGTTTTGTCCTTTAGTTTTATTATTCTTTCGGTTTCTTCACGTAGTGAGCTTTTGAATATCATAGTAAACATTTTTGTCTGAAAGATGTAGTCGGTGACATTCGTTTTTGTAGGTGAAGATGCCGCTTTATTGAAGGCGTTGCGGATATTATTGTATGGGACGGCTTCATTGCTGACTATATCGCACAACAAGTATCTTGGCGTTATTAGCCTGATATTTGACTTTACGTCCTTGTAAAATTGTTCGTTGCTGTATGTTGATGAATTGATGTCGAGTCCATTGGGAATGAAAATCCACGAGTTGATGCTGAAATTGTTTTCACGCAGTTTGCTTCTGCCGGAAAAACCGATTTTAAACTCAATCGAGAATTTGTCGTGGATTTTTGTCTTGATGTCTATCATGATTCCAGTTTTTATACGGGTTCTTCATCAGCATTGAGTTGAAGTATTCAGGGCTGCCCGTAACTTCCCGTCCCAGCCATGCCGGTTTGTCGAAGGGTTCATCTTCATTGGCAAGTTCCACTTCTGCGATGGTAAGCCCTTCATTGTCGCCATGGAACTCATCGACTTCCCAGGTGTGCTTCCCGTCGGTGTTTTTCACGAGATAACGGGTTTTGTCAATAATACCCGGCTCTGCCAATTCGAGCAGCGATTTAGCTTCATCTGCGGGAATTTCCTTTTCCCATTCAAAACGGGCTGCACCACTTGCATTGCTTATTCCTTTGATTGTAATATACCCCTTGTCGCCTTTGAGTCTGATGCGGACGATACGTTCCGGGACGCTGCAAAGGTAGCCTTGTGTTATATGTGTGGCTTTGAATGCATCAGCTTTGAAGTCGCCTTTTACCAAGAATTTTCTTTCTATCTCTTGTCCCATGATTATAGGTTTGCTGAAGGTTTGTCAATGTGTGAGCAGGTGTTCATCGAACATCTTGACAAATGCCGCATTTACGCCGTGACCTGGCTTGTATGCTGTGATTTTGCCGCAGAGGGGCTTCCCTAAAACAGCCAAATCACCAAGCAGGTCGAGGAGTTTGTGGTACGCAGGCTCCTCGGCATTGCGGAATGTTGTATTGTTGAGTGTGTGGTTTGGAGTCACCTCTATGCCGTTGCAGTTGAACAGTTCTTCCAACGAATTTTTCTCCTCATTGCTTAGAGATATGTCGGCGAAGACCAAAGCGTTGTCAATGCTGCCTCCCTTGATGAGTCCGTGCGTGCGAAGATAGGACAATTCGCTGAGAAACACGAATGTACGGGATGAGGCTATGGCTTCGACATTATCACCTGTGTTGTATGTTACCGTATGTTTGCCTATCGGCTGTCGGAAATTTATAGTTACCTCCGCTGAAAATTCATCTGCAGGCTCAACCTTTATCCATGATTCGCTTTTGGTGTCGATGTATGCGAACTGTTGATTGACTTTGATTATGGCTTTTTCTGCCTGTTGCTTTACAATCAGTGGTTTAAGTGCATTTACAATTGGTTTGGCACTACCGTCGAGTATTGGGAGTTCGGCACTGGTAATCATTATTTTCAGGTTGTCGATACCTAACAGATGAAAGGATGCCATGAAATGTTCAATTGTGATGGCTGAGACGTTATCCGAAGTTATGGTGGTGCTTCTGTCGAATGATGACAGATTCTTAGGTGTAGCCTTGATTTCCGGTTGGTTTTCGAGATCCGTTCTTACAAACACAATGCCTGTGTTTTCATTGGCAGGACAAATGGTGGCCTCACAATATCTGCCGGTATGCAGTCCGTTGCCTGACAGTGTGACAGGTTTACTTATTGTTTTTTGCGGCATCATCTATTTCATTTAATCTTTTTGGAAGATTACGGAAGCAGGCATAACTGCGTAGGTACGATTTCTGGTTGAATGCCGGAGAGCCCATCACGGTTTCGTTGTCACCGATGTTGTGTATGATACCTGACTGGGAGACGATTCTTACGTTGTTGCCTATGGTCAGATGGTCGCTGATGCCTACTTGTCCGCCTATAAGACAGTTATGGCCGATTTTAGTTGAACCTGCAACAACTGACTGGGCAGCGATGACAGTATTCGCTCCGATTTCAACGTTGTGAGCGATGTGGACGAGATTGTCGAGTTTCACTCCATTGTTGATGATTGTTGAGCCGAGAGTTGATTTGTCAATGGCTGAATTTGCCCCGATTTCCACATCATCGCCTATTATGACATTGCCAAGTTGTGGCACTTTCACGTTGACGCCATTTTCCTGAGTGAATCCGAAACCGTCGGAACCGATGACCACACCTGCATGAATCAGACAGTTACTGCCTACGTGGCAGTTGTCGTAAATTTTTGTCCCCGGCATAAGCGTAGTGCCTGGACCTATTGTAACGTTTGCACCCAAGAAAACCTGCGGGTAAATTTTGCAGTTGTCACCGATGACGGCATGTTTCATAATTACAGTCGTATCACCTATGTAGCAGTCGTTGCCGATTTCAGCAGTATTGTCGATGAAGGCGTTTGGTGAGATGCCTGCGAGGTCGTTTTTTGTCAGTTTGTCGTACATCCTTATCAGTTCCACGAAGGCCTGATGTGCGTCTTCAACAACTATCAGCGTTGTATTGCATTGACAGTCAGGGACTAATTTTTTTGTTATGATGATGGCCTCAGCTTTTGTTTCGGGCAAATATTTGACATACTGCGGTGACCCAATGAAACTGATGGTTTTCGGTTGGGTGTCTTCTATTTTTGAGAATCCTGAAAAGGATACATCGGGATTGCCGATGATGGTGCCATGAATCATTTCGGCTATTTGTCGTGCAGTGAAGTTCATGATTGGTTATAAGTTGTTGATTAACCGCATTTTGAACTTCCGCAGTCGAGACATGTCATACAGCCGTCCTTGAAAACCACATTATGGGAGTGACATTCGGAACATTCGGCGCCTACCATAACGGTGCCATTAGGGATATAGCGTTTGAGGGCACGTGCAACACCGTTTTTCCAAGTGTTGATGTTGTCTTCATTGAAATTCATGTTTTGGATGAGTTGGACGACATATTGCAGAGGCATACCATGACGCAGAACGCCGGAGATGAGTTTTGCGTAGTTCCAGAACTGCTGGTCGAAGGAACGTGACAGACCGCATATTACGCCTTTATATCCGTCTTTGTCGATAAATTCGAAATCATAGCGGCTCTTGCCGGTCTCTGGATCTTTGTTTTTTACAATCCGGCCTTTTGTGATTGATGGATGGATAAGGAATCCGTCAGCGCGGCCCGTGAATATTTCGTATGGCTTTTCATCGAGCAGACCAACCACTGCAAGCCATTGTTCCTTGTTGTTCTGGAAACGAATCACATCAGCTTCCAGGCTTTTTGGACGATGCGGTGCATGGGTTTCGTGGAAATCAACCCCCGTTGCTTTTTTGTCATTGCTGACGAGGACGTTGTCACGGCTGCCGTCGCGGTAGATGGTCATGCCTTTGCAGCCACATTCCCATGCAGTCTTATAAATATCGTTTACCACATCTTCGGTTGTGTCAGCAGGAATATTTACAGTTACTGATATTGAATGGTCAACCCATTTCTGTATCGAGCCTTGCATTTTCACTTTCTGAACCCAGTTGATGTCGTTGGCTGTGGATTTGTAATAAGGTGATTTTTCGATGAGTTCATTCATCTGCTCATCCGAATAGGTCTTGACCTGTTCGAAGTCATAACCGTTGACTTCGAGCCATTTGATGAATCCGTGGTGGAAGACCTTGTATTCCTGGAACATATCACCGTTGACGTCAACGAAGTCGGCTTTTTGGTTGTTGTCGTTGGCATTGATTTTCTTACGGCGTGTGTAATATATTGTAAATGCTGGTTCTATGCCGGAGGTGGTCTGTGTGCATATACTTACACTGCCGGTGGGAGCTATGGTGAGCAGAGCTATGTTGCGTCTGCCAACTTTTTTCATTTTTTCGATGGTGGCTGGATATTCCTTGGCCACTCTTTGTATGAACGGGTTGTTTTTCTCAAGTTCGTAGTTGAAGATGGAGAATGCGCCGCGTTCTTCTGCGAGGTCAACAGAAGCGTTGTAGGCTTCGCATGCAAGTGTTTTCTGAATGTCGGTGCTGAAAGATATGGCTTCTTCGGAACCGTATCTGAGTCCGAGAGCTGCGAGCATATCGCCTTCGGCGGTGATGCCTATGCCCATACGGCGACCTTTGGTGCTTTTGTCCTTTATCTTAAGCCACAACTGTCTTTCCACGTGTTTGGTTTCTTCACTTTCCGGGTCAGAATCTATCTTGTTGAGAATGGCTTCAACTTTTTCCATCTCAAGGTCAACGATGTCGTCCATGATACGTGTGGTGGTGCGGACATGTTTTTTAAAGAGTTCGCGGTCGAAGGTGGCATCGGAGGTGAATGGGTTTTTCACGTAACTGTAGAGGTTGATGGCTATCAGACGGCAGCTGTCGTAAGGACAGAGCGGTATTTCGCCGCAAGGATTTGTGGAAACGGTCTTGAATCCGAAATCCTTATAGCAGTCAGGAACCGATTCACGTAAAATGGTGTCCCAGAAAAGCACACCTGGTTCAGCTGAAGCCCATGCATTGTGTATTATCTTCTTCCACAATCTGTTGGCATCGATTTCCCTTGTCATTTTGGGTTTCTTTGCATCAATAGGGAACTGACTCATGTATGACTTGTTTTCCTTGACGCAGTTCATGAATTCATCATCTATTTTGACGGAGATGTTCGCACCCGTGATTTTACCTTGTGTAAGTTTTGCATCTATGAATTTTTCAGCGTCAGGATGTTTTATGGATATGGAGAGCATCAAGGCTCCTCGGCGGCCGTCCTGAGCCACTTCACGCGTGGAGTTTGAAAATCTTTCCATGAAAGGAACGATGCCTGTGGAGGTGAGTGCAGTGTTGTTGACTTTGGTGCCTGCAGGACGGATTCCACTAAGGTCATGGCCTACACCGCCGCGGCGTTTCATGAGCTGTACCTGCTCTTCGTCAGTCTTCATGATTGCACCATACGAATCGGCATCTTTTTCGTTGCCAATAACAAAACAGTTGGACAACGATGAAATCTGCATTTCGTTGCCTATGCCTGCCATTGGACTTCCGGCCGGAATCACATACTTGAAATCCTTAAGAAGCTGATATATTTCGTCCTCGCTTATAGGATTTTTGTAGTTCTGTTCGATCCGGGCCACCTCTGACGCTATTCTGTGATGCATTTCATCAGGGCTTACCTCATAGATGTTGCCTTCTGAGTCTTTCAGCGCATATTTGTTGACCCATACGTCAGCAGCAAGCTTGTCACCGTGAAAGTATTCGGTGGCAATACTTTTGGCCTCATCTATCGAGTGTTTTGTCAATTTTTTGACAGCCTTGAGATTTCCCTTCTGCTTGTTCTTTACAGTCGTTATCTCTTCTTTATGAGGCTTTTGCACGCTTTTTAAAGGCTGTTTTTTTGGGACTTTTTCGTCAGTAGTGGTGTCAACATTGGTGAAAAAATCCGGATTAAACAAAAAACCATCTTGTCCTGTACTCACTTTTATATTCATATTAAATATTAACAATTTGAAAATAAACAAACTAAATTTTGCCTATTTTCATATTTTACACTCCGCTAAATTACAAATTTTAATTATCGGAAATTTTTTTTGGGTGTACCTTATATAAACATTTTGTTAACAACATCATGTCAAATATCTGTCGGAATTAAATAATATTAGTATTTTTGCAATTATTTATAAATGTACATACTATGCTTATTATAGGTATTACCGGCGGTTCCGGTTCCGGAAAGACGACAGTGGTCGATTTTATCGTTCGTCAGCTTCCAAATGATTCAGTAACAGTTATTTCCCTTGATTCTTATTATAAAGATAATAAAAATCTCACCGAAGAACAGCGCAAGCAGGTGAACTTCGATTCACCGTCTTCTTTCGAATTTGATTTGTTGAACAAACATCTTGATGAACTTCAGGAAGGAAAAACCATACAGATGCCTATTTACCATTATGTGACATGCAGCCGCGATGAGGAGACTATACCTGTAAAGCCATGTGATGTGATAATCGTAGAAGGTATCATGGTGTTTGCTAATGAGGAATTGCGCAACAGATTGGATATCAAAGTGTTTGTTGATACCGATGCCGATGACCGCCTGATTAGAATCATCAACCGCGATATTGTTGAACGTGGTCGCAGCTACCGCGATGTGCTCGAACATTATCAGAGATGGGTGAAGCCGATGCATCAGGCATATATTGAACCGGCAAAAAAGTTTGCTGACATTGTACTGCCGGAGGGTGGTAAAAACGTTGTTGGTATAGATGTGCTTCTTTCGAAGATTAAATTGCTTATACACGAAAATAAAGAAAAGAAATTGCCATAATGAAAAAAATCCAGATGGTTGACTTACACAGTCAATATTTGAAAATAAAGGAAGAAATTGATGATGCTGTCCTTAAAGTCATCGACTCATCGGCTTTCATCAACGGTCCTGAAACTAAATTATTTGCCGAGGAACTTGCCAAATATCTCAATGTAAAACATGTAATCCCGTGCGCCAACGGCACCGAGGCATTGCAGATATCCATGATGGCTCTCGGACTTAAACCCGGTGATGAAGTTATCACCACAACATTCACCTTTATTGCCACAGCCGAAGTCATAGCATTGCTTCATTTGACACCGGTACTTGTGGATGTCCAACCCAATACCTATAATATAGATGTCAACGCCATCAGAAAAGCTATCACTCCGAAAACCAAGGCAATAGTGCCTGTCCATTTGTTCGGCCAGTGTGCCAATATGGAGGAAATCATGAAGATAGCGAGGGAATATAACCTTTATGTTATTGAAGATACTTGCCAGGCTTTGGGAACTGAGTATCATTTTACTGATGGTGTTGTGAAAAAGGCCGGAACCATTGGCAATGTCGGTGCTACATCGTTCTTCCCGTCGAAAAACCTCGGATGTTATGGTGATGGTGGAGCAATGATGACCAACGATGACGCTCTCGCTGAACAAATCCGTACTATCGCAAATCATGGGTCTAAGGTCAAATATTATCATGATTATGTGGGGGTCAATTCGCGTCTCGATTCTATCCAGGCTGCCATACTCCGCATCAAACTGCGTCATCTCGATGAATATATAAAGGCACGTCAGGAAGCTGCCGAGAAATATAACAAGGCTTTCGAAAACTGCGCAAATCTCGTCCTTCCGCGTATCGCAGCTTATACGTCACACATTTTCCATCAATATACATTGCTTACAAGAGACATCAACAGAGATGAACTCCAAAAATATCTTGCCGAAAAGGGAATACCGTCAGCCATATATTATCCGGTTCCCCTGCATCAGCAGAAAGCATATATTGACCCTCGTTATAAGGATGGCGACTTTCCGATTTCGGAAATGCTTTGCAAAGGTGTGATTTCCCTGCCTATGCACACTGAACTTGATGATGAACAAATAAATTATATTACTGATTCTGTTTTGGAATTTGTTGGAAATAATTGATATTATGAATAAGCGAATATTAGTTACAGGAGGTACAGGCTTTATTGGCTCCCATACTGTGGTGGAACTGCAACAGAAAGGCTTTGACGTCGTCATTGCTGATAACTTGTCGAATTCTTTTGAGGAAGTAGTTGACAGAATAGCTAAAATCACCGGTGTGCGACCTGACTTTGAAAAGACTGAACTGAAGGATGCTTCCCAAGTGAATGCAATTTTCGATAAATACCCTGATATACAGGGTGTTATACATTTTGCTGCTTCAAAAGCAGTGGGTGAATCGGTGCAAAAACCTTTGATGTATTACCACAACAACCTCACATCGCTGATGAATGTCCTGGATGCCATGCTCAGCCATAATGTGCATCACATTGTCTTTTCTTCATCGTGTACTGTCTATGGACAGCCTGACAAATTGCCTGTTTCCGAGTCGTCACCGCGCAAGAAGGCGCTTTCTCCTTACGGAAACACCAAGGCTATGTGTGAAGACATAATTACCGATGTCGCCAAAGTCAATGATATGGATGCCATCCTGTTGAGGTATTTCAATCCGATAGGTGCTCACGAAAGCGGACTCATCGGTGAGTATCCGCAAGGAGTGCCCAACAACCTTATTCCTTATCTCACACAAACAGCTGCCGGAATACGCAAGTGCCTCAGTGTCTATGGCAATGACTACAACACTCCGGACGGCACAGGCATACGGGATTATATTCATGTGGTTGACCTCGCCAAAGCTCATGTCGTGGCTATCGAAAGAATGCTTGACAATAAATGCAAGTCTAAGACCGAAATCTTCAACATAGGAACAGGTCACGGCTATTCGGTTCTCGACATCATCAATTCGTTTGAAAAAGTAAACGACATAAAAATCAACTATCAGATTGTCGGACGGCGTGAGGGTGACATTGAACAGGTATGGGCCGATACGACATACGCTAACAATGAACTCGGCTGGAAAGCCGAACGTGACCTCGATGACATGATGCTGACATCGTGGAATTGGGAGAAATCAAGAATTGAGAATTAAGAATCAAGTAATAAGAGTCAAGCAATATGAAAAAAAGCATTACATTTTTGTCTATCCTGGTGATGTGCCTGACATTATCGGCACAGGAGGAAACCAAATTATTACGTTTTCCGGCAATTTACGACAATACGGTCGTTTTCACATACGCAGGAGATTTATACATTGCTGATGCCACCAACGGTGAAGCACGCAAACTGACCAACGACCCTCAGGGTTTC
>JAFYJP010000063.1 GCA_017538085.1 Bacteroidales bacterium
CTGATAAATAGTGTTTTATATCTCATGATGGTAATGTTTGTTTGTTATTTGAGGATAATGATGTTTTCTTTAGAGAAAGCTCTCTGATAGTTTACTGCACTGCGGAAATCAGGCCATTCTTCGGCATCATAGATACGTTTGCCGAGGTCCACGGTCTGCTCAAATGTAAGAGTGCGTTTGTTGATGTCATATTTGCCATCATAGTTGATGAATTCTGATGAAACGGATTTTTCTTCCGGGCAATAGGCAACTTTCGAATATTTTGGCAGTGTTACGGTTTCATTTACCTCCACGAGACGTGAGCATCTGTCGGTGAAAGGATAATCTCTTGTTTCGATTGACGTGTCGAAATACACATGAGACATGGCTCTGTTGAATACGCCTTTTGCGAGCAGCGGGGTGAAGATTATTTCTTCATCTGTAACCGTTGCGAAATTGGGAATCTGATATTTGTAGGTTATCAGCACCGGTCTTTCGAGATATTTATCGTTGTCGGTATATTTCACGGAGGTGATGACAGCGCGTGGTGCAACTCTGATGAGTTCGGCTCTTACAGCATTATCCCAGTCGCTGTATCTGCCATAGAATACGCCTCTGACGGCGGCATCGGATTGGCCTTCCGCCGTGATTGAGAATTCGCCTACGAGAGTGCCGTCATCCTTCAAATCAGACTTGCCGTAAATTTTCACATAGTGGTTTGATGAAGGGGAAATAGGTGTTTCACTGAGGTCGGCACCTTCAGGAACTCCCATCAGGTAGTTTTGTTGTTGTTCGGCACTGGACCACAGTTCCCTTACGTCGGGAACCCATGTCGGGTCAAGCAGTTGGTATTCGCCGTTACGTCTTTTTACAACAGTTACACTATGGTTGAACTGGTCGGCGGGAATCCGGTCAATTCGTGAGCCTGCCATTGTCATTGCAGGATATGATTCGAAACCGGCAGCCCTGAGCATGGCTATAAGCAGACTTGCCTTGTCTTTACAAACGCCGCAACGGTCGGTAAAGTTCATCTTGGCATTATGAAGTGTATAGCCTTCGCCCGGTCCCATGGTCAGTCCGGAATAACGCATGTTGTCGGCTACCCAGTGAGTGAGAATGCTTATTGAGTCAATCTCGCTTTTGGCGGGTTTTAGCAGTTCGTTGACTTTTGCCTGCAGTTCTGGGGTCGGATTGAAACTGCCGTAGTCTTCATTTACGCCGTAAAACCACAGCGATTTTGCATACCAGTCCGGACTTGTGGAAAGCAGCAGTTTGGTGAGCACATCGCTCTTGTCAACAGAACGGCTCGGCATTCTGACCGGCATGATGTTGCTTTTCTCGAAAGAGTACATCATTCGGTTGCCTTTGTTCAGTACAGCTGTGCTAACTTCTCCGTTATAGACTTTGTACTGCAGCTCTTTCGATTTGAGGACACTTACCTCATATACTTTCTTAATAATCGGCTGGTCGCTGAAAAACTCAACGATGTCGTAGTAGTGACCTCTCATAGGAGGAATATATTTCGAATCATCGTCGCCTTGCAGCAGGGCGTAAGTGTAACCTTTTTTATACATCTGAATGTCAACGGCATCACCGATGTCGAGATGGCCTATTTCCACCATTTTCTGGCTGGCATTCCAATAAATCATTCTTGCAGGCGCAACGTAGTCAAGCTCCGGATTCGTCACTTTCTCAACGGTACCGTCGTGACGATAGATGGTGACGTCTTTGATTTCCACGTAAGCCGACAGCGGGTCGTAGTCAATCTTAACAACGTTGTTGTCTCTGCATCCTTTATAGGAAAGCATCTTTACAAGCTTGTGCATGTTGACATGGCTGAGACCGCTTTCTTCCATAAACACATTTGTGCTGTCATAGATGGTGACGTAATCATAGCCCTGATATTTGTCATCGTCAACTTTGTTTATCAGCTTCTGTGGTGACTGTGCTGCGGCATATACGCACAAGGCGATTAGAAAAAATGATAAAATGTTCTTTTTCATTATGTTAGAATTTTATTAATACTTTCTTTATTTCGTTAAGTTTCATGAGCGCTTCGATAGGTGTGAGCGAATTGATGTCAATGTTGAGGATTTCGTTTTTAATTTGAGAGAGCAGAGGGTCTTCCATTTGGATGAGGCTTATCTGCATTGGATTGACGGTAGGGTGGTTTTTGCTGCCTTTTTCCTTGTTGTCCTGAAGACTTTGCCTCTGTGATTCCTCCAGTTCGTGCAGGATTTCGTTGGCGCGGTTTATGACTTTTGCCGGCATTCCGGCCATCTTCGCCACATGAATGCCGAAGCTGTGTTCAGTGCCGCCTTTTGCCAACTTGCGCAAAAACAGTATTTTGTTGTTGACTTCCCTCACAGTTACATGATAGTTTTTTATTCTTTTCTTTGTGCTGGCCATTTCGTTAAGTTCATGATAATGTGTGGCAAACAGCACTTTGGGACGGAAATTCAGGTTGTCGTGGATATATTCGGCAATAGCCCATGCGATGGAGATTCCATCGTAGGTGCTGGTGCCACGGCCGATTTCGTCCAACAAAATGAGGCTGCGGTTCGAAAGGTTGTTGAGTATGCTTGCCGTTTCATTCATTTCGACCATGAAAGTCGATTCACCCGATGAAATGTTGTCGGATGCTCCGACTCTTGTGAATATTTTGTCGGTGAGTCCGAGAACAGCTGATTTTGCTGGAACGAATGAACCCATCTGAGCCATTATCACTATCAGTGCAGTCTGTCGTAGCAGAGCTGATTTTCCGGACATGTTGGGGCCTGTAATCATCATTATCTGCTGGCTCACAGCATCAAGGAAAATGTCATTGGCAATGTAGCTTTCGCCCTGAGGCATCATTCTTTCAATCACAGGATGGCGTCCGTCGGAAATTTTAATCTCCATTGAGTCGTTGATTTCAGGACGGGTATAGCCGTTTTCGGCAGCAATAATGGCAAAGCTCAGCAGACAGTCGAGATGTGAGACCACATAGCTGTCTTGCTGCAGCGGTTTTATATATCCTGCAAGGTCCCGTATCAGTTCGATGTACAGGCGCTGCTCTATTTCGGAGATTTTGCTTTCAGCTGAAAGTATCTTGCTCTCTAAGTCCTTGAGTTCTTGGGTGATATAGCGTTCTGAGTTGACAAGTGTCTGTTTGCGTACCCAGTCTTCCGGCACTTTCTCCTTATGAGTGTTAGTGACTTCCAGATAGTAGCCGAAAACGTTGTTGAAACCTATTTTTAGAGAGGAAATGCCTGTCCTTGCCGTTTCGCGTTTCTGGATGGCAGTGAGATAGTCTTTGCTTGAAGTTGTAAGATGGCGCAGTTCATCAAGGTCGCTGTTGAAACCATCTCTTATGACACCGCATTTTTCAATGAGCGTTGACGGGTCGTCTTTTACGCGGGTTTGAATCATGTCGATGACTTCCTGACACACATCAATTTTCTCCGACAACTTTACAAGAGGAGTTACACCTGAATTGAAACAGCGGTCCTTGATTGGTTTCAGGGCGTTGAGAGCATCTTTGAGATGGACTATTTCGCGAGGATTTATTCTTCCTGTTGCAATCTTGCCTGCAATTCTTTCTATGTCGCCTACAGCTTTGATGTTGTCACGTAAAACGTATTCATCTTCCTCATTATGTGTGAAATAGTCAACAATGTCCAATCTTTCGTTGATTTTTTCGATATTGTTGAGTGGCATCACTACCCAGCGACGCATGAGACGGCTTCCCGGCGGAGACACGGTCTTGTCGATGATGTCGAGCAGTGTCTTCGCATTTTCGTTAGGAGTGGAGATAAGCTCAAGGCTGTTGATTGTGAATCTGTCGAGCCATACGTATTTGTCCTCATCGAGGCGCGATATTGATGTTATATGGTCAGTTTTGTCGTGATTGGTTTCATAAAGGTAATGGATTATTCCTCCGGCTGCAATGATTGCGTCTTGCATGTCCTCAATGCCGAACCCTTTAAGAGTGTTTGTCTGAAAATGCTTTGTAAGTTCTTCGTAGCCAAACTCGTATGTGAAAACCCAGTCATCGAATGTTGTGAGATATATCTTGTTGCCGAAATATTCCGTAAAGTTCTGCTTCATCTTTTTCTGCACGATGACCTCGTTGGGACGGAAACTTTGGAGTATTTTGTCGATGTATTGTTTGTCACCCTGTGATGTGAAAAATTCACCTGTGGAAACATCGAGCAGCGCTATGCCGTGCGAGTTGCCGCTGGTGAGATGCACACAGGCAAGGAAATTGTTGGAGTTCTGGTCAAAAGTTTTGTCGTTGTATGACACTCCAGGCGTTACCAGTTCGGTCACATCGCGTTTGACGATAGTCTTAGTTAGTTTTGGGTCTTCAAGTTGATCGCATATTGCGACTTTAAACCCTGCTTTTACGAGTTTCGGCAAATAAACATCGAGGGCATGATAAGGAAATCCAGCCATTTCCACTGAAGGTAAACCGCCGTTGGATTTGTGTGTAAGTACGATTCCTAATATTTCCGAGGCTGAGACGGCATCATCGCTGTAAGTCTCATAAAAGTCTCCTACCCTGAAAAGCAGCATGGCATTTGGATATTTCGCCTTTACTGAGAAATATTGCCTCATCAGCGGGGTGTTGGTGCTCTTTTCGCCTGTCTTATCTGTTTTTTTATTCATTTTCTTTCCGTTCTTTTTGTGCCTCAAGGTAACAGGCTCTGCA
Source organism: Bacteroidales bacterium (assembly GCA_017538085.1). Taxonomy (GTDB): domain Bacteria; phylum Bacteroidota; class Bacteroidia; order Bacteroidales; family BM520; genus RGIG7150. Next base: position 4,673 of record JAFYJP010000063.1, read on the forward strand.
TAATGGTTCGTAATTGTTGGTCTCTCCGAGTACAACCTGCCGTGTCTCGGAACTTGTACGATGTGAATACTGCGCAAGGTCACCGCATCTCACACATATTGCATGGACTTTATCCACATATTCGGCGGAAGCCATCAGCCCCGGCATAGGTCCGAAGGGATTTCTCTGATAGTCCATGTCCAACCCTGCGGCTATAACTCTTATGCCTCTGTCGGCCAAGGTGTTACAAACATTTACAAGCTCCATGTCGAAGAATTGTGCCTCATCGATGCCTATCACATCAACTTCATTGGCGTAAAAAAGTATTTCGCTTGCAGTCTCAACAGGTATTGACCTTATGCTGTTGGAGTCGTGTGAAACGACATCGGTCTCGTCATATCTCGTGTCAACTTTTGGCTTGTATATTTCAACACGTTGTTTGGCAAACTTCGCACGTTTCAGCCTGCGTATCAACTCTTCGGTTTTCCCGGAAAACATTGACCCGCAGATAACCTCTATCCAACCGTGACCATACTTGCTATTATGATGATTTTCGTAAAACATTGAATTAACGTGAAAATTATAATATTTTAATTTTCTGCAAAGTTAGAAAATTTATACTTTCGCAAAATAAATACTTTGAATTAATTATTTGAACAAAATGGAAAGAAGACGTTCATTAAAATATCATCTTGAAAATGTTAACGCTTTGATAGACTGTGTGTTAAACGATCCAGAAGTCTCTATCAATGATGTTCAGAACTTGAAAGACCATTTGTTGAATCTTTATGATGAAGTGGTCGCTGAGGAAAAAGAACTCTTTTATAATTACCCTAAGGATAATTACCCTAAGGATGAATCCGAAGATGAAGACAATGTCAGCGACATACCTGAATCTCCTGCTGAGGAGCCTGACGGTAAGGTTGTCAATGAGACAACAGAAGCTGCTTGTGAGGAAACCCATGAGCAGTCTGATGACATTCAAGAATCGGAAGAACCTAAAGATGACCCTACCACAATCGTCAACGATGCGAATATGGAAGAAATAGTGGTCGATGTTCCGATACATGAGGATGAAAGGATAGTTGAGATAAGTGCTCAGGAAGTCATCGAACATGATGAAATGGAAGATAATCCTGAAACCGTTGAAGATGTCGAGGCCAATGTGGTGGAGGATACTGAAATTGAAGAAAACAGCGAACCGGAAGATGCTAAAAACAATATCTTTCAAGAGCAGCCAACAATCGCCGACAAGATTTCACATGCCCGGCTCGATGATTTGAAATCCGCAATCGATATAAGTGATAAGTTTTTGTTTATCAGAACATTGTTTGATAATGAAGTCAGCGCTTATAATGAATCCATCGAAAAGTTCAACAGCATGACTTCGCACAATGACGCGATAATTTTCATCCAGCATCTTGCCCATAAGTATAATTGGGACGAAGACAGCGATATTTACACCAAATTCGTGTCGATTATAGAACGAAGATTTGAATGATTTTATGTCCAAACTGTTTATAGTTCCCACTCCGATAGGCAATCTGGAAGATATCACTTACAGAGCCGTGCGACTGCTCAAGGAGGCCGACCTGATACTTGCCGAGGACACTCGCACTTCGTCAAATCTGCTGAGACATTACGGCATTGAGACCAAACTGCAGCCGTATCATCAGTTCAACGAACATTCGGTGTTGTTCAACACCTTGTGCAAAATTGCGACGTTGGATTCCGTGTGTCTGATTACCGATGCAGGGACCCCTGGGATTTCCGACCCTGGATTCATGCTCGTGAGGGAGTGTGCAAAGGCTGGAATCGAAGTGGAATGTCTGCCAGGACCAACTGCTGTAATCCCTGCTTTGGTCAGTTCGGGACTGTCGTGTGAGAAATTTATCTTTGAAGGGTTCCTGCCACGTAAGAAAGGCAGAGCATCAAAAATGGAGCAGTTGAAAAATCATGAATATACATTTGTGATTTATGAGTCACCTTTCCGTCTTCTTAAAACACTTTTGAATCTGAAGGACACACTCGGAAAGGACAGAATGGCCTGCGTTTCACGTGAAATCAGCAAAATTCATGAGGAACATAAACGTGGTACTCTCGGTGAACTGTATGCATATTTCAGCAATAAGAACATCAAGGGCGAAATAGTAATCTCAGTTGCTGGAAACAAAACGAAAGATGATAAAGATATATCTGATAATGAGGATGACATGGGTGATAATGATGAAGATTAATTTAAAATGAACTAAAATATGAAAAAGTACAATTTGGTATTGGTTTTTGTGTCGGTTTGCTTGGGATTGTTTGTCTCATGCGGGAACAAAACGGAGAATACATATTCTTTAAAGGGCAATATCCAAGATTTGGAAGATGGGAAAATTTTTCTTGTGGAAAGAATCAACAAGACTTACATTCCCATTGCGGAAACTGATGTAATCAATGGAAAATTCAAATTTAACGGTTCTGTTCCGGAACCCAAGCAGGTTTTCCTTGCCGATAAGGATACTTTGCGTTTTTATTCCTTCTTCATAGAAAATGCCGACCTCACCATTGAAGGTTGCAGACAGGAACAGTCCACTCTAAAAGTTATGGGCAGTCCCATCAACGACTTGTATGTCAGCTACAAAAATGAGTACAACAAAGTTGAGGAAGAGGAAGATTCGATAATGGCAAAGTATAAAGAGGCCAAAATGTCGGGTGATACTGACAAGGCTGACATGTACAGTGAGCAGCTTGCCCTCACCGAGAAGATGTATAAGAACCTTGTTGACAAGTATGTGTCTGAAAATCCGAACAGTGTTGTGGCTCCTTATCTCCTGTATTCAAACATGTTTTACTACAATGCTGACGAATTGGCATCGTATTGCGGCTCATTTGGCAACGATGCAGTCAAGACATCATATTATAAGGATTTGAATTCATATATAGAAAAAATGAAGAAAGTTGAAATAGGACAGCCATTCATTGATTTCACCATGAATGATACAGAAGATAATCCTGTCAGATTATCGGATTTCGCAGGTAAGGGATATCTGCTCGTTGATTTCTGGGCATCATGGTGTCCATACTGCCGCATCGAGAATCCTAATTTGGTGAAGATGTATGACAAATATCATGACAAAGGTTTCGATGTCGTCGGTGTCTCACTTGACAGTTCTAAAGACAAATGGGTTAAGGCGATAGAAGATGATAACCTCACATGGCATCACGTTTCTGACCTTTTAAGGTGGGATAATGCCGCCGCTGCATTGTATGTTGTCAGGGCAATTCCATCGAATGTGCTTATTGACCCGAATGGAATTATCATTGCTAAAAACCTGACAGGCAAGGATTTAGCTTTAAAACTCGAAGAATTGATAAAGTAGGTTGATATTTGAAGAAATTTGTGTACTTTTGCAAATTGTTTTGAAAATATAAAATCACGAAGAATTTATGAATAATGCAGTAAGTATTTTCGCAGGAAGAGCTAGCAATGACATAGGAACTCGCATTGCAAAGGCCTTCGGGCAGGAGCTGGGCAATGTAATTGTCAATGTGTTCTCCGACGGTGAATTTCAGCCATCCTTTGAAGAGAGTATCAGAGGACATTCTGTCTATTTGGTTCAGTCAACTATGCCACCGGCAGACAATCTGATGGAGTTGCTGATGATGGTTGATGCAGCACGCAGGGCTTCAGCTGGAAAGATAGTTGTTGTGATTCCTTATTTCGGCTTTGCCCGTCAGGACCGCAAGGATCGTCCTCGTGTTCCAATCGCATCCAAACTTGTAGCCAATATACTTACTGCTGCCGGTATAGATCGTCTCATAACCATGGACTTGCATGCCGACCAGATACAGGGGTTCTTCGATGTCCCTGTCGATCACATATATTCTTCCAAAGTTTTCGTTTCTGTTATCAAGTCATTGAACCTTGAAAATATGATTTTCGCATCACCTGATGCGGGTGGTACGAGACGTGCAGCCGCATACGCAAAGGCTTTCGGTACTGATTTCGCCATCTGCCACAAACAGCGCTCAAGACCGAACGTCATTGCCTCTATGTCATTAATTGGGGATGTTAAAGGCAAAGATGTCATCCTTCTTGACGATATGATTGACACTGCTGGTACCATTACCAAAGCAGCCAATCTTATCTTTGATGAGGGCGCACGCAGCGTCAGGGCTTTCGCCACACATGCGGTGCTGTCGGGCGATGCCTACAATAGAATCGAAAATTCGGCGTTTACCAAGGTCTATGTGACCGACTCAATCCCTCTGCGTCAGCAGTCAGACAAGATTGAGGTGATATCAACTGCGGAAATGTTCGCAGAAGCTTTGAAAAAAATCGAAAACAACGAGTCGTTAAGTTCGTTGTTCGAGTTTTAAAATATTTATTAATTTAATCACTAAATTACCAAAAAATGAAAAGTATCTCGTTGAGCGGCTCTTTAAGAAAGGGCGTAGGGAAAAAAGATGCAAAAGCTGTAAGAAAACAGGGTATGGTTCCATGCGTAATGTATGGTGGAGAAAAAGAGTGCCATTTCTTGCTTAAGGAAAAGGATATTGCAAAGGTTATTTTCACTCCTGAAACTTATCTTGTTAACCTGACTGTCGAAGGCGAACCTCATACCGCCATCATTCAGGAATTGCAATACCATCCTGTTTCTGACAGGGTTTTACATGCTGATTTCTATGAAGTAAGTGAAAATAAGCCATTCTCAGTGCTTATTCCTCTTAAGTATGTCGGAACATCCAAGGGCGTTTTGCGCGGAGGTAAACTCCAGAAGAAAATGCGTAAGATTTCTGTATCAGGTCTGATGAAAGATATTCCTGATCATATTGATGTCAATATCAGTAATGTTGATGTCACCACTCCATTCAGAGTAGCTGACCTTAACATACCTAATGTCAAGTATAAAGACGCTGACAGAACAGTTATTGCTTGCATACAGGCAACACGTAACTTGGCTGCTGAAGAAGTTGCTGAACCTGAAGCTGAGGAAGCTGCTGGTGAAACCGCAAACGCATAACATCTGTCAAACTTCACCTGTTTGCATGCTATGAATAAACCGGTAATACATCATTCAGCATTGGATTTCGGTCTGCATGAATTTGAATTTCATCTCGACAACGATTTCTTCAAAGATTTCGATTATGATGATTTTCTCAATTGCAGCATTGATGTCGCTGTCACACTTCAGAAGGAGGAGACGCTGATGACGGTTACCATGAACTGTAATGGTTTTGTGGTGACACAATGCGACAGATGTCTCTCTGACCTTCAGCTGAATGTCAATACCTCAGATTCTTTCATAGTAAAATTCGAAGAGGGTGATAATGAAGAAGAAAATATCATGTACATCTCTGATGATGAATCGATAGACCTCTCTCAGAGTCTTTTTGATTTGATTATCATGAGTTTACCTGTTAGAAAAGTGCATCCGGATGATGAAAACGGCAATTCCACCTGTGCCCCGGAACAGTTGATGTTCCTCGAACAGTATAAGAAGCACGACACCATCGATCCGAGATGGGAAGCATTGATGAATTTAAAAGAAGAATAATTATTAAACTTAAATAAAATGGCACATCCAAGACGAAAATTTTCTTCAGCAAGAAGAGATAAAAGAAGATCACATGATCATGCAGAAATGCCTACATTGGCAGTATGCCCTGTAACAAACGAAGTACATCGCTATCATCGCGCTTATCTCGTTGACAATGATTTGTATTACAGAGGAAAAATGGTTATAGAAGGCTATAAGAAATCCAAGTAATGAAAAAGGTCATCAATACCGACAAGGCTCCAAAGGCAATAGGTCCTTACAGCCAGGCCATTGAAAACAATGGTACACTTTTCATTTCCGGACAGATTCCTGTTGATCCGTCAACTGGAAAAGTGGCCGACAATATTGCCGACCAGACACGTCAGGTAATGGAAAACATTTCAGCAATTCTGACAGAGGCGGGTTATACTTTCGACAACGTTGTTCTGTGTAACTGTCTGTTGGATAATATGGATAATTTCAAGGCATTCAATGAAGTCTATGCAAAATACTTCACTGCTGCTCCACCTGCACGAGCTGCCTTCGGCGTGGTGAAACTGCCGATGGGAGTGATGGTGGAAGTTGAGGCGATTGCTATGAAATAAATTAAAAAAGGCGGGTTGACCCGCCTTTTTTTTATCTTGATTTTTTATTCAAATGATTTAATTGACTTTTTGATTCTGTCAATTGCATCCCTCAGTTCGTTTTCAGTGATTACGAGAGGTGGTGCAAAGCGAATGATGTGCTGATGCGTCGGTTTTGCAAGCACGCCGTTTTCCTTCATCTTCAGACATACATCCCATGCCTCCTTGCCGTCCTTTGGACGGATGATGACTGCATTGAGCAGACCTTTACCACGAACTTTCTCAATCATCGGAGAACTTATCTTGCCGATTTCAGTACGGAAAATGTTGCCCAGGTAAGCAGCCTTTTCAACGAGGTTCTCGTCTTTAATGACCTGCAGTGCAGCCATACTGACCTTGGCTGCTATAGGGTTGCCGCCGAAAGTTGAGCCGTGTTCACCAGGTTTGATGTTCATCATGATGTGGTCATCGGCAAGTGCTGCTGAAACAGGAACTACGCCGCCACTCAATGCTTTGCCGAGAATGAGGATGTCAGGACGTACACCTTCATGGTCGCATGCAAGCATTTTACCTGTACGTGCAATACCGCACTGTACTTCATCAGCCATGAACAAAACATTGTATTTGTGGCAGATATCATAGCATTTCTTCAGATAACCTTCATCAGGAACGTAAACGCCGGCTTCACCCTGTATTGGTTCAACGAGGAAACCCGCAATCTTGTCGCCTCTTTCAGCCAATACCTTTTCTAAAGCATCTGCATCGTTGTAAGGGATACGGATGAAACCAGGTGTCAGAGGACCATAGTTTGCGTATGAATCCGGGTCGTTTGACATGGTTATGATTGTGATGGTACGACCATGGAAGTTGCCTTCGCAGCATACTATCTGCACTTCATCGTTAGGTATGCCCTTGCAAACGGTACCCCAACGACGTGCGAGCTTAAGAGCTGTCTCGTCAGCTTCTGCACCGGAATTCATAGGTAATACCTTATCGTATCCGAAATATTCAGTTACATATTTTTCCCACGGACCAAGGCAGTCGTTGTAAAATGCACGTGAACTCAATGTGAGCCTGTGAGCCTGTTCGCACATGGCTTCAACAATCTTTGGATGACAATGTCCTTGGTTTACAGCTGAATAAGCTGAAAGGAAATCGTAATATTCTTTACCTTCAACGTCCCAGACCTTTGCGCCGGAACCTTTTGCCAATACTACTGGAAGCGGATGGTAGTTATGCGCACCATATCTGCTTTCCATGGCCATCAATTCTTCTGAATTAAATTTGCTTGCCATAATAATTTTATTTTTTTGCAAAGGTACTCTTTTTACCTTAAAAATCACAACTTTTTCAGATTAAAAAATCTTATAAAATGAAGTTATATGTAACGAAAAAAGTGTATTTTTGTATTTTACAATTTTGAGCATGAAAACAAGAAATATATTATCCGTTTTGCTATTTCTGATTTGTTCCATAC